>NZ_QTVB01000083.1:0-5041 GCF_003435965.1 Roseburia sp. AF42-8 | reverse complement strand
TCATAAGTCATCTCCATTATCTTATTTTCCTGATGTTAAACAGTTTTTTATTCATTTTTCAAAACAATTGAAATTAATATATAACAAAACACTTTTTGTGTCAATATTATCCATGATAGCTTAAGATCCGTTTCAGAAAAATTAAGCGATTCTTAATCATTACACCCACGCTGTTATGAGAAAAATCGGATACATTCTTTTCATGCCTCCGGTAAAGAATCAATGGTTCCTTTAAAAATACCGTGCGGTGATATTTCAAATCACATTTCACACCAATCCACTGATCATGCATGGTAACATCCTTCGGAATCGGAAGTACTGCATCCAATACCTCTTTCCGAAATGCCATGCAGCAGCCCATATAGGTATTCTTAATAATATTTTTAATCGCACCTCTTCCACTGTGGCGGTAAACAAAAAAGGACGGCATCAGTGTCTCTTTGCATGCAGCATCTGTCACTCTGGCATCATGAACCACAACCATGGCTTTCTTCCTCCGGAATACTTCCATGACTTTCTCTACTTTATCCGGCATCCAGACATCATCCTGGTCTGCAAGAAAAATATAATCGCCCCGGCACGCCCTAAGTCCTGCTTCCACATTGGCAATAACGCCTTCACCCGGTCCTTCCATAACACGGATTCTGGCATCCTGTTCCTGATAGGACTTAAGGATTTCCCTCGTAGTATCCAGTGAACCATCATCCGATACCACCAGTTCATCACCCAGTCCGATATTTTTAAGTATGCTGTCTATCTGTTCTCTGATATAGGTTTCTCCGTTATAGGTTACTACTAAGACCGATATCATTCTCTCTCTTCCTCTCCTGTAAGAAACAGTGTTTCATACTGCTGTACAATTGCTTCCCAGCTATACCATTTCTTCATTCTGTCCTTCGCTTTCCGGCCAAGCTCCTCCCGCTCTGCTTCATCCATAGTATCCGCCTTCTGAATCAGTGTGGCAAGATTTCCGTTTTCCTTATTCCAGTACAGTGCGGCATCTTCTCCCACTTCTTTATTAAAGCCCACATCTAAAAGCAGGTTCAGTTTTGTGGTGCTGAGTGCCTCAAGAAGGGATGGATTGGTTCCTCCCACCTCATGTCCATGGAAATATCCATAAGCAAAGTAGCGGATTTCTGCCAGCAATGCAGCATCATACACGGTTCCTGCAAATTTAATCCGCTTATCATTTAAAAAGCCGGTTTTTTCTTTTAAGCTTTCATAAAAAGCATTTTCTTCCACATTTGTAATAATTACAAGATCTTTTGTGGAATCAGATGCCATAAATTCCCGAATCATTGTCTCGTAATTATTTTCCGGAACAAATCTCCCGACGATAAGATAATAATTTTCTTTTCTGATATCAAACTTCTGATACCATACAAGTAAATCCTCTGTTGGTTCACCTGCTTTATAAGATAGTGTTCCATATGCGATAAATGTGGTCTTCGGCTGATATTTATGATATTCATCCCTGATATACTGTTCAATATTCTTTGAATCACAGACTAATAAATCTGCGTGCTTTACCATTCCCTTTTCCGAATATTTCCAGTATTTACGAATCCATTTATTCCATTTTGCCCGCATAAATTCATGTCCATCCGGGTTTACATAAAGTGTACCAGACAACCGGTGCAGCTGCCTTTTAAAGTGCCCCACAAATGGTCCGATTCTGCATGCCAGCACATAGACAACGGCATCCTCTATCTTTTCTTTTTTAATTTTCTGAATGCAGTAACGAAATGCTGCCAAATCATAATACACGGCTCTCGCTGGTCCGATATCCGGCACCTTCACCCGGAAGCATTTCGCATTATGATAAGTAAATTCTTCATTATGGTCGGACATACACGCCACATGGTACTGAATGTCTTCACTGACTGCCTGTCCGGTCAGATTCTCTACAAATGTCTCGAACCCGCCGTAAGCCGCCGGAATTCCTTTACTGCCTATAATAAATACATGTTTCATTTTCTATCCCTTATAAACTGCTGTAAGTTTTGCATCCAGCATAATCTGATATCCCACTTTTTTCAGACGTCCGGCAAAATCTATTGCTCTCTCTAACGGTTCTTTATCCAGCACAATTCCGCCAGCCTTAAGATATGCTTCTTTCTTTATGATACACTGTTCCAGCGGAACGGCGCTGACATTCTGCGGAAGCACTGCCCGGTTGAAATATCCCTTGAAGCAGACCGGAAGTTTTTCAAAAAGATATCCCATCTTTCCATCCGGTAATACGCCAATGCCTGCCGAAACTAACTTCCGGTGTTTTTTAAACCGGACACCTGTCAGTCCCACTTTATTTAAGCAGGCATATTGTGCCAGTTCTTTTCGTTCTCTCTCCCCAAGCAATCTGGTGCGACGGCTGTCATAAATGAAAAGATATTCCCTTGTGCTGTTTTCTACCAATTCATTTAAAGCATCTTTTTCCTTTATTTCCGCAAGATTAATAAGCTCCGGCTCCGGAACTTCCTGTTCATAAATCACTTCATAAGAATTATGCCCCTGGCTTCTTTAATCTCTGCCGGGATTTTCCGCCTCTGCACGTAGCTTCCAATGCCCGCTTTCCCGCATCATAGGCATAATCCTTTGACAGGGAACTGCCTGCCGTGGAACCACTGTGTATTCTCCAATGATAAAGAATCTTTCGAATATGATAAATGGCATCCGTCTGCTCCGTCAAGCGGAGCACCAGTTCATAGTCCTGGGCACCATCATAGCAGGGATTGAAATCCCCCACCTTCTCTAACATGGTCTTCTTTACCACCAGAAAATGGCAGATATAATTATAATGCATCAGCAATTCCGGATTATAATCCGTCTTAAAATGTGGCCGGCTGTGTATCCCGGATTCTGCATCAATTTTATCTTCATCGGAATAAATCACCTGTGCATCCGGATGGGCATTTAACATCCGCACCACTTCATAAAGGGCATTGGCAGCCAGCACATCATCATGGTCCAATAATCCGATATATTCACCGATTGCCATCGCAACTGCCTCATTGGTATTCTCTGAAATCCCACCATTTTCCAACAGTCTGCGGTAACGTATTCTTGCATCCTCTTTATAATTTTCTGCAAGAAAACGTTCGATTTTATCGGTAGGGCTTCCATCTGCAAGACACAGTTCCCAGTTTTCATAGGACTGTCCCAGCATGCCCTCTATCAGTTCCCGTAAGAAGCACTCCGGTGTCTCATATAATGGTACTACAACAGAAACCAGCGGCATATGTTCAAACAACGTATTCCGCTGCACCTTCCATTCTTCTTTTGTCACCATATAATTCTGCCAGTTTTTCGTATATTCATGGTCTATGGGCTCATATTTTGTTTCCATTACTTTAATCGCCAGTCCCCGGAGTCCATGCTTGCGTATCATTCCAACTGCATATGCAGCCTTTTTCGTTAATCCCATTGCTTACTTCGATCCTTTTCCTGTTACAACAACCTGAATGGTCTTAAACAAGATTTTAATATCCAATGCCAGTGACCAGTTTGTAATATAGTAGGTATCCAGCTGTACCACTTCTTCAAAATCCGTAATGTCACTTCTTCCACTGACCTGCCACATTCCGGTAAGTCCCGGCTTAATTCCGAGTCTTGCCCGGTGCCTTGCCTCATATCCGGCAAATTCTTCCTCCGTTGGCGGTCTTGTGCCTACCAGACTCATATCCCCTTTTAAAATATTCCAGAACTGTGGCAGTTCATCAATGGAAAACTTCCGCATGAACCTGCCAATCGGAAATACTCTCGGATCATCTTCCATCTTAAACATCAGCCCTGACATCTCATTCTGCCCCATCAACTCTTTTTTCTGTTCTTCTGCATTTACATTCATGGAACGGAATTTATAAAAGCGGAATTTCCTGCCATTTTTCCCCACACGGATCTGGGAAAAGAAAATCGGTCCCGGTGACTGTTTCTTAATAATCGGTGCAAAAATAATGGTAGCAATACCGGCAATCACCAATCCCACAAAACCGCCTACAATGTCCATCAGACGTTTCAAAAACAACTGACGTGGTGTTGCAATACACATACTGGAAGTTAAAACCATATAATTTCCACACTGCTCGATTACTTTATTCGGCATCAGCTTGGAAGCATGTACCAGATTAAAATGTACCGTAACGCCCATTTCCAGCAGATCATCTGCCAGTGCCTGGCTGCTGGCTATCGTATTGCCATTGATAAATACTTCATCTACCACATTATTTTTTACATATTCAAAGAAATCATCTGCATTTGCCACCACCGGAATGCTCCGTATAGTTTCTCCCTTACGCATTGCATCCACTACAACAACTCCACGCACGGCAAATTCCCGGTATGGCAGATTTTCAAATTCCTTAAGACAACTCTCCACCAGTTCATCCGTCGTTACCACTATCATGGCAGACAGATTTCTGTCATTCATCATCTTTTTCTTAATAAAATTCTTAAGCCCGGAACGGCCGACAAATTCAAAAATCATAGACAGTCCCCAGAACATCAGGAAAATCTGTCTGGAAAAGTCAGACTGTCTGGTCCAGTATCCATATACCATCATTCCAGCAACAATGATTGTTGTATGAACAACAACATGCTTAAATTCCTGCGTATTCTTTCTCCGCAGAATGCTCTTATAGGATTCGCCGAAAAATACCACGCAGATATCAATCAAAATAAGGACTACCGCTAATCGCTGATATTCCTCATTTAAAAACTCATTTTTTCTTCCAAAACGCATAAAATAGGATAAGGCATATGCAAGTTCCAGACAAATAATATCCAGAATCGTAAAGTCAAGATGCTTCATCCAGCTTTTTCGTTCTTTTTTATACATAATCTATTCCCTCTTATGCAATACAAGCCATCTTTTTAGGAATATTATACCAGTCCTACCCTGGCAGGTACAACCGAATTCTTTCTTAATTTTCTGTGCCTAAAATGAAATTTTAAATTCCACTGCCCTACAGGGCGGTAGAATTTAGTCCTGCACAGTAGATATTTACTCTTTCATACATCAGTGTTATTGTAAAAGTTCCTTCTG
>NZ_QTVB01000082.1:0-5061 GCF_003435965.1 Roseburia sp. AF42-8 | reverse complement strand
AATGTGCTTTTGAATCTGGGCTATAAAATTGATACAGACTGGAAACCGGTTAGAATAGAGTTATATAGTGATGAACTTGGTTACTTAGACATTCACCCGTTCGTTTTAAATGAGGACGGAACTTCAAAACAAGCTGATTTAGAGGGTGGATGGTATGAGTTTGAAAAAGATTACTTTGGTAGTGTTTTTTTTGAAGGCAAAACAATTCCTTGTATATCTTTAAAAGGCCAAAAAGTTTTCCATTCAGGTTATGAATTAAGAGATAAAGATAAGCATGATATTTCAATTCTTGAAAGTTTATCAAAATAACATTGCTGTAATTTCTAAGATAAATTTCAGTTTGTCGGTACGAAGAAAAAGGTAAAATACTTCATTGATAAGATTAGCGGTCAAGGCGAGAGGGAGTGAGGTGTAGATATTGACACCAAAAAGGCACTCCCTTATACTTGACGGAAAAAGGTAAAAAAAACTCATTGATAAGATTAGCGGTCAAGGCGAGAGGGAGTGAGGTGTAAAAAGACTATGGCAAAATACACCAAAAGGAGAGATAAAAGAGGGTATGAGTGGAAGTCTGCTTATCGGGAGAAAGAAGCCCTTATGCTGGAGAGGGGATACCTGGAAGTAAGTCCTCATGATTTCTATCGGGAGTTGTTTCCGGCTGGCAGTCTCCAGCAAGAGCCGGAGGACGGAAAAGGCAATATTATAGCGACACAGATTAGACCGTCCGGTAGGGGAAGAACCCGGCAGTGGGTAATTGATGATAGTCTGAAAATGCTGGATAAGGTCATAGGGGATAGGTTTGGGCTGATACCGCCTATTAGTTTTTACGGAAAGTCACACACGAAAGAGAACGCTCATGAGCTGTTTGCGGTGGTGGTGGATGTGGACTATGTAGGCAAACAGCAGTTAAAGAACCTGTTAAAGCAGTTTGGGAATGGTGTGCAGCTTCGTCCGACTTATCTTGTCAGCTCCGGCAAGGGGGTACATCTTTACTATTTCTTGCAGGAGCAGGTTCAGTTGTATCGAAACAGGGAAGAAGTGCTTGCGGAGCTAAAAGAAGCTCTTATCCGGCGGCTATGGAATGATACTAGCTCTATCCGTCCGGACAGCCCGGATATAACCGGTATTTATCAAGGTTTCCGGTGTGTGGGGAGTCAGTCGAAGCTGGGTGCAGATTTCCCAGTAAAAGCCTATAAGCTGTCAGAGAACCGTTACACACTGGAGGATATAAAAGCCAGCATACCGAGCTGTAAGGTAGACCTTGCTCCGTTGTATGAGAAGCCGAGAAGAAAAAGTACCGTTACGCTGGAAGAAGCAAAGGAGCTGTACCCGGAATGGTATGAGAAGCGGATCGTGCAGGGAGAGCCGAAGCAGAAAAGTAAGAAGCAGGGCGGTACGTGGGTATGTAATGAAGCTTTATATGAATGGTGGAAACGGAAAATAACCGAGGAAGTGAAAGCTGGAGGGCGTTACTTTTCCATTATGGCGTTATGCTCTTATGGCTTGAAGTGTGGCATATCCGAGCAGAAGATACGGAGAGACGCCTATGCGTTCCTGGACCATTTAGAGAGTCTTACCGAGGACGAGGACAACCATTTCAGCCGGGCAGATGTGAAAGACGCTCTCCGGGCATTGAAAGGGGACAGAAAAAGGCTGTCAACGATAGCAAGCCGGGAATGGATAGAGGATAACACAAAGGTTACGATACCAGCCAATAAGCGGAATTACAGAAAGCAAAAAGACCATGTAAAGGTTATGAATACTATGAAAGCTTTAAAAAAGCAGTTAGGAGAAGAAGTAAAAGAGGGTAGACCAAAAGGGAGTGGAACAGCGGAGCAGACAGTCAGAGAATGGCAGGAGAGCCACCCGGCAGGAAAGAAAGCAGACTGCATACGGGAGACAGGATTGAGCAAGCCCACCGTTTACAAGTGGTGGAAGTAGGGCATACTTGAAATGGCTATCTGAATATGCTATAATGGCGATAGCTAAAAAGGATATAGTACCACGAGTACACAAAGCGAAAGCCCCAGAGTTGCAGCTCTGGGGCTTTCATTTAGGTTAGTTGTCACTGTCGTCTCCGTCTAACCATTTGCAGATGTAGTAGCTGGCTACGCCTGCCATAACGGAAACCAAAAAGGATATAATAATTTCCACGAGTACACCCCCTTTCTGTTGCCAGATTGGGTGCGACAACGCTGGATATTATACCACAGAGGCAGAAATGCCACAATAAGCCATTTTCCCTTGTTTATCATCAGAGCCATAAGGAAAAGAGTGTCAAGGGCGGTCGAAAGACCGCAGAGTTTACCCTTGACGCTCTTTTTTGTTGGCTATCATGCCGGAGGGGAAAACGGCTGTCCGTCCGTTCCGTTACTTCCCCCTGTGCTTCATTGTCCGTTCCGGCGGAAGAAAGTAAAGGGTAGTCTGCGACCATTTTTTATCTGCTGTACTCGCTGATCGGCAAGCCGAAGCTCATACTGCAGATAAAAAACAAGCCCTTGACTGTCTCCCTCCTACACTCCCAAAGTCGCCCAAGAGGAAGTAAGCTCCACTATATTCTTGGCAGAATATACGCACGAATATATCCGCTTGACAAAAGTGCTACCACCATACTATAATATGTGTAGCGTATATATTGCAAGTTCCCTAAAGTGTTACCACTTTAGAACTTGTGAGGGTGGCAAGCCCCCCTTCAATCCCCCTTAAATCAGAGCCGGAAGGCTCGTCATGCGGTGGTGTTACCATCGGGAAAGTGAGGTCATCATGGACAAGAAGTATATCGAAAATCAGTATCATCTGGCAGTGCTGGATTTTCAGACAGCCCGTAGTGAAGAAGCACAGTGGGAGGCAAGAAAGACCATGGCAAGGCTGGAGCAGATAGCCGCACAGGAATATGGTTTTGAATACGCAGATGATTTGCACGAAAGAGAATTAGGGGGGAAAAGGGTATGAAAGTAGGAGCGTTTCAGATTGGCAGATACCACGCCATTATCAAAAAGAGCTATGCCGACGGAAGTGCCGACTATGAAACGTCTTTTTCAGACGAAGCAGACCTCATGGAAAGCGTGTACTGTATTAAGTTATGTGTCGGGAAAATGGTAGGACTTGCAACGGACACCCCGAAAGTCCTTGCCGATGTGCAGGTTATCCGGGGAAAAGAGAACATTGTCCGGGAACTGGAGGGAAAGCAGCCATGAACAAGACAAGACCGAAACAGCTATCTTTCCGGGTAAACGAGGAAGAATACCAGCAGTTGCAGGAGAAGGTTTTCCAGAGCGGGAAGAACCAGCAGGAGTATATCCTTTCCTGTGTGCTGGAGAAGCAGATCGTGAATACGGACGGTATCAAAGAACTTATCCCGGAGCTGAAGCGGATCGGGAACAACCTCAACCAGATAGCAAAGAGGTGTAATGAGGGCGGAGTGCTGCCAAGTGAAGCCGAGGTGCGGGAACAAGGGGAGGAGCTGAAGCAAGTATGGCAGTTATTAAGGCGGTATCTTCAAAGGCAGGCATAGGACAGGCGATTGATTATGTGACGAAAGAAGAAAAGACAGAGGAGAAGCTTGTCAGCGGTTTGCATTGTGAAGCAGAGACAGCAAAGGAGGAAATGCAGGCTACCAAGGAACTATGGGAGAAAACCGGGGGAAGGACATACAAGCATTTTGTCCAGAGCTACCATAAGGACGAGAAAATCACGCCGGAGCAGGCACACAGGAACGCCTTACAGCTTGCAGAGAATACGCCGGCATGGAAAGGGTTTGAGGTGCTTGTGGCTACCCATAAGGACAAAGACCATATCCATACGCACTTTATCGTCAATTCCGTCAATTTTGAGGACGGGCACAAGCTCCAGTGGAGCAGTGCCGACCTTCGGGAGCTGAAGGAGCGGTGCAACGCACAGAGCCAAGAGCAGGGGCTGCACGTCCCGGAAAAGGGAAAGACCTTTGAAGGAGCGGAACGAGAGGAAACAGTGGCATGGAGTAAAGACACCTACCAGCTTTTGAAACAGGCAGAGCAGGGAAAGGTCAAAAGCTATGTGCAGGACATTGCCCTGGCAGTCCTGGACTGTAAGGAAATAGCGACCAGCCGGGAAACCTTTATCCGGCTGATGAATGAAAGAGGGTACGGAGTGGACTGGCAGGACAGCCACAAGTACATCACATATACTGACTTAGCCAGGGAACAGGCAGGAGAAAAGGCTTGCAAAATTCGTAATAATAAGCTGGAAAAATACTATAACATGGGTTTTGGAAAGGAGGAACTGGAGCATGAGTTTGAGAGAAATGCACGAACAGCAGAAGTCAGAGCAGGCAAGTCCGAGAGAACAGCTCCAAGAACTGAACCGACAGAGCCGGACAGAGCTGGAGAACAGCCTGCTGAAGGAAGCCTTAGCTTTGTCGAGCGAGAGCTGCGAGGAATTGATGAAGCAGTCAAATCAAGGACAAGCAAGGGCAGAGCAGAACAGGCAGAGAGACGCCGAACTGAGCAGGCAGCTCATCAGCGAGCTGAAGAAGAACGTAGAGCAGTTAGAGAACGGCAACGAACTGCTTCAGAACGCCATATCAGCCGAAATTGGGAGCCTGAGAGATGAGGTTAGAGAAAGTACCGTCCAAGAGGTTAGAAAGGCATTACAGGCGAATATAGAGGCTGTACAAAGGGCAACAAAAGCCCTTGAGAAGCAGTCTGATACACTTACAAGCGTAATGAAGCAGAAAGTCCGGGAACTGGAGGAAAGCAAAAACAGCTTTTTTAGGTATGAGGGTTTGAAGCTGTACCTGTTTTGGGGCGGTATGGTCTGCAATATCTTAGTGTTTCTTATGCTGTTGTATGGTATGATTGGTAAGTAAAAAGAAAACGACAAATCGGAATTTTAAAAAGGAGTGTGATGACCATGATTTTTGATTTTGAGCCTTGGCAATTAGATATTGATATTGACTTAACTAAACAATTATATAGAAGTTGTAAAGGAGACTTTGTATGGGTAGAAAAGAAATAACAACAAAAGAAGATTTAATGAAAGTAATAGAATTATTCGAAAATACTGGAATTACATACTGGTTGG
>NZ_QTVB01000081.1:2168-5126 GCF_003435965.1 Roseburia sp. AF42-8 | reverse complement strand
AGACAGGGACATCTCATCTTGGGGGGGGCTTCACGCTTAGATGCCTTCAGCGTTTATCCCTTCCGGACTTGGCTACCCAGCTATGGATTTGGTATCCAGCTGATGCACCAGTGGTCCGTCCAGCCCGGTCCTCTCGTACTAAGGCCAGCTCCCCTCAGATATCCTACGCCCGCGCCGGATAGGGACCGAACTGTCTCACGACGTTCTGAACCCAGCTCGCGTACCGCTTTAATGGGCGAACAGCCCAACCCTTGGGACCTGCTACAGCCCCAGGATGCGATGAGCCGACATCGAGGTGCCAAACCACTCCGTCGATGTGAACTCTTGGGAGTGATAAGCCTGTTATCCCCAGGGTAGCTTTTATCCGTTGAGCGATGGCAATCCCACTTTATGCCACCGGATCACTAAGTCCTACTTTCGTACCTGCTCCACCCGTCGGTGTCGCAGTCAAGCTCCCTTCTGCCTTTGCACTCTTTAAATGGTTTCCAACCATTCTGAGGGAACCTTTGAGCGCCTCCGATACCCTTTCGGAGGCGACCGCCCCAGTCAAACTCCCCGCCTGGCATTGTCCCACCGCTGGTTCACAGCGGCTGGTTAGAAACCCAATACTGCAAGGGTGGTATCCCAACAGCGACTCTGTTAAGACTGGCGTCCTAACTTCTTCGTCTCCCACCTATCCTGTACATGCAGTACCGAATCCCAGTACCAAACTGGAGTAAAGCTCCATGGGGTCTTTCCGTCCTGGCGCGGGTAACCAGCATCTTCACTGGTACTTCAATTTCACCGGATGTATTGTCGAGACAGTGCTCAAATCATTACGCCTTTCGTGCGGGTCGGAACTTACCCGACAAGGAATTTCGCTACCTTAGGACCGTTATAGTTACGGCCGCCGTTTACTGGGGCTTAAATTCAAAGCTTCGCTTGCGCTAACCTCTCCTCTTAACCTTCCAGCACCGGGCAGGCGTCAGCATATACTTCACCTTTCGGTTTTGCATAGACCTGTGTTTTTGCTAAACAGTTGCTTGAGCCTATTCTCTGCGGCCTGATTTCTCAGGCACCCCTTCTCCCGAAGTTACGGGGTCATTTTGCCGAGTTCCTTAACAATACTTCTTCCGTCGGCCTTAGGATTCTCTCCTCATCCACCTGTGTCGGTTTACGGTACGGGCACATATGGCACAATAGCGGCTTTTCTCGGCAGCCGGTCCGCATGCTTCGCTACTCTAGTTCGCTCCACATCACAGCAAGGACTTTCGTGTGCGGATTTGCCAGCACACCATCCCCTCTGCTTGTACCAGTCTTTCCATTCCTGGCTCATGCTTTCCTTCTGCGTCCCCACAGTTCTGACCATATGTGGTACAGGAATCTAAACCTGTTGTCCATCGGATACGCCTCTCGGCCTCTCCTTAGGTCCCGACTTACCCAGGCAGATCAGCTTTACCCTGGAATCCTTGGATATTCGGCCGGAAGGATTCTCACCTTCCTCTCGCTACTCATTCCGGCATTCTCTCTTCTTATCCCTCCACTGCTCCTTACCGGTACAGCTTCGTCGGTCTTAAGAATGCTCCTCTACCAATCATACTAGGTATGATTCCACAGCTTCGGTGTTGTGTTTTAGCCCCGGACATTTTCGGCGCAGGGACTCTCGACTAGTGAGCTGTTACGCACTCTTTGAATGAATGGCTGCTTCTGAGCCAACATCCTAGTTGTCTTTGAATCCCCACATCCTTTTCCACTTAACACACACTTTGGGACCTTAGCTGGTGGTCTGGGCTCTTTCCCTTTTGACTGTCCAACTTATCTCGTACAGTCTGACTCCCGTTCATCATCTTAATGGCATTCGGAGTTTGATATTCTTTGGTAAGCTTTGACGCCCCCGCGGAAATTCAGTGCTCTACCTCCACAAGACTAAAACGAGGCTAGCCCTAAAGCTATTTCGAGGAGAACCAGCTATCTCCGGGTTCGATTGGAATTTCTCCCCTATCCACACCTCATCCCCACCCTTTTCAACGGATGTGGGTTCGGTCCTCCAACGCCTTTTACGGCATCTTCAACCTGGACATGGATAGATCACCCGGTTTCGGGTCTACTCCTACTGACTAAACTCGCCCTGTTAAGACTTGGTTTCCCTTCGGCTCCGGACCTTAAGTCCTTAACCTCGCCAGTAAGCGTAACTCGCCGGACCGTTCTACAAAAAGTACGCGGTCGCACATATAAAGTGCTTCCACAGCTTGTAAACACAGGGTTTCAGGTTCTCTTTCACTCCCCTCCCGGGGTCCTTTTCACCTTTCCTTCACAGTACTATGCGCTATCGGTCACTAAGTAGTATTTAGCCTTACGGGGTGGTCCCCGCTTATTCCATCAAGGTTTCTCGTGTCTCGATGTACTCTGGATACCGCCATGTCAGCTCTTCTTTCGCTTACGGGACTTTCACCCTCTCTGGTCTGCTTTCCCAAAACAGTTCTGCTGGAATTGCTGAATCAATTATGCGGTCCGAACCCCGGAATGCACGCACTCCGGTTTGGGCTCTTTCCATTTCGCTCGCCGCTACTTTGGAAATCGATTTTTCTTTCTCTTCCTCCGGCTACTTAGATGTTTCAGTTCACCGGGTTCCCTTCCATACGTTATGGATTGGCGTATGGATACATGAGGTATGCTCATGTGGTTTCCCCATTCAGATATTCACGGATCAATGGATATTTGCTCCTCCCCGTGACTTTTCGCAGCTTATCACGTCTTTCATCGGCTCTTAGTGCCAAGCATCCACCCTGCGCTCTTCTTCGCTTGACCTTGCTTCCTGTCATCTATAGCGTTAGTGACAGGTGTCTTTTGCGTTTTCACGCTTGTGTTTGTTGATTCTTTTGAATCGGTTTGTTTCTCGGATGTCTTGATATCTTAGGTCTATCATTTCTAAAATGATAGTCTTATCATCAATTCTGTATGAAGTTTTCAAGGTACGTT
>NZ_QTVB01000080.1:0-5321 GCF_003435965.1 Roseburia sp. AF42-8 | reverse complement strand
TAATAAATCCTACCAATTCCAGTATATGATTGGTTGATATAAATGAAAACACTGATGTCATTTTTTGACCCATTAAGCACTTATCTCCTATGTATCTAATTATCTGTTCCAAGTAATTTTATCTAAATATCTATTCTTTTTCCTTAAATACCTTCTGGCTTAAAAAAATCAGCCCCACCAAATATGGCAACAGACTAAAATCGGTTGCGATTGCAGCTCCAATAGCCCCATAACGAGGAATAAATAACATGTTTAATATAAAATTCAACAATATCATAGCAAAATAAATTGGTACTCTTTGCTTTGCTTTTTCTTGGTAATCCAATAAAGCAGACATAAATATTGTAATAGCATAACCACAATAGTAAGGTATCAGATAAATTATCACAATTCCAGATTTACTATATTCTACCCCATATAATATTCTAATCACATAAGGGCCAAATAAGAGTACTGCTACGCAAATTAGCAACATAACCGCAACATTTCCAAGCATAATTTTATGAAATGTTTTCCTCATCCTATTTACATTTTCTTTGGTTAAAACAGCAAAGACAGTCATTGTACTTGTACATATTGCCAGATTAACATGTGTGAGTTTTCCCATTAAGCTTTTTGCAATAGAATATGCCCCTATTTCTCCGGTTTCACTCATCACTCCCAACATCAATGAGTCCATTTCTGTCAAAAGAAGTGAGCCAATACTAACAACAAAAATTGGCATAGCATATTTAAAAATACTCCACCTTATAGTTTTCTCATATTCACTATCCGCGTATTGGCATTTCGATTCTCTTAAATATTTTTTTAACAAAATGCTTCCTATTAAAGCAGCATTCCAAATAGCAATTACATATCCGATTCCTAATCCAATGATATTTTTTGATATAACCAGACATCCTACACCAAAGATAAAATAACCACCAAATTCCGCCAATGTCAATATGAAAATATTCTTGAATTTAACAAGACCTATAAAAACAGCCTTAAAATACTCTAACAAAGAATTAGCAAAGCACAAAAGGCTTCCGCATACAAACAGTTCTTTTAAATGCGGATATCTTAAATTTTTACTAGGCTCTACAAAGATAAATACTATACTTGCAATAGTAAATAATAATAAAAATAATCCACTGATTAGTAAACGTAATTTTATTCCTATACGAATATTGCTATTCTGTCTTTTGATATTTTTTCTTTCTTTGGCGACAAAAACTCTGACTGACTCATTTATTCCAAACCAGACTAACCAATAACACATAGTAATAATCGCATAAAAGAAACTCCATTCATCATAAGATTCAGTCGAAAGAAACCTCGCAATCATTATATCCGTTGCCATAAAGAGAATCATTCCTACCGCTTTTGATCCTAAACTCAATATGGTGTCATTCAATATATTGATTTGTTTTTTCATATATTCCTCCACTACTACAATATATTTATGGTTTGTTGTTTAAACTGTATAATATATTTGAAAATTACGTAATCAGTTTAATTCTTTCAAGTTAGCCCTAGCTTTCTATTTACAGACTTTTATCAATCATATTTGACAAATGGTATAAATTCGTTTTCCCGATTTCGATACTGGAATGTCATCAACAATCTTGAAGTCTACTTTTGTTCCTTCTCCCATGGCTTTTTTTATTTCATTTTCTTTTTCAAAATAAAAACCTTTATTATCAACATCTTTATCGAAAAAAACCAATTTTACCAAAATGTGATCTATTGCATCCTGAATAACTTGAAATTGTTTTACATTAGTGCAGGGATAAAAAAGGTGTGTAAAATAATCTCCATATACTATACGCCCATCCATAGTTTTAAAAAAGTCAATTATTCTTCCAGTAACACATTTCAGCATAGGCAATCCCCTACCACACGTACAAGTCTTTGAGCTTAACGCTCCTCTGTCTCCTATTGCATAACGAATTATAGGCATTGAATAATCACTCAACAATGATACTATCAGTTGTCCTTCCTCATCTAAATTACATGATTCATAATTACCATCCAGTACCTCTATATAAGAAACAAACGTATTTATATGCAGACCTTCATTCTTATTACAACTACATGCCATGTCTCCCATTTCCCTTGAGCCATAACGATTGAAGACAGGACACTTAAATACTTTTTGAATTTCCTCTAGCATCTGTTCGTCCAATGTTCCAGCAGATGTCATAATTCCTCGAGGTGAATACATTTCAATATGGTTTAAGTTTGCATATTTCACAATTTCCATAATGGACTGTACATACGCTAAAATCATTTTGGGCTTTGTCTCATTTATCACATTTATGTATTTTTTTATTACATCTTCAGACATTACAAAAGTATTTAAAAAGACTTCATTTCTCATCCAACGGTAAATTTTGTTCATCCAGTCTTTTTTCCCTGATACAATATCTCTTTCACTTCCCCATAAGCGAATTTGATAATCACCTATTTTTCGTCCAGACCATTCATCAAACAACAATTTTGCTCCTTGATCGGTTTCAAAAAATTTTCCACTATGCCTAAATTTAACCGGCTCTCCTGTTGTTCCTCCTGAAACATTTTCGAATGTCCAATCCCTTATTGGTATATCAGGATACATTTTTTTTCCTTCGCGTCGAATTATATCTTTTGTCAGTATAGGAAATTTCTTTATATCGTCAAATATTGTCGCCTTCGAAAAATCTTCTTTTTTGAATCCTAGTTCTCTATAATACGGAACATGTTCTATGGAGAATATCACAATATCATATAATTTTCTTTTCTGTATATTGATATTCTCCTCCATTACATTCCATTGCATTTTTTTTAAGTAATTATATGTTTTTAATTGACCCGAATATCTAAGTCCTTTCGCTCCTCTATTTCCTGTAAAATGTAAAACAAACCAACTTAATACCTTATGCAACATTTAATTAATCTCGCTTTCCTTGATAAGTATTATGTTTTAAAAATTATCTTTCCAACCACAAGACAGCATAAAATTCTCTGCCATATGCCCTATTTTTATCTCAAATAAACATTTCCGTCCAGCCTTTAGTCGGAACAAATTTCCATTTCAACTCATTTGATACACTTTTTATATCCTTGTTGTTCAGTTTTTCATCATTTGAAACATATATCAACTCATCATCTTGATAATTACACAATGGAAGACTTTCATTTGCATTTTTGCAATCCTCTGCAAATGGAAAATTTGTTGCATCTGCCCCCATCATAATGCCCACACCCATATCAAAAATATAGGCATTCAATGCAATTATAATTGCTCCAATCTGCTTTGGACTAGGTGCTACAGGGCCTTCCTTCTCGCCACTAATAATCATATCTCCAATATTCAATGTTTTTCTTTGAATCTCATCATGTATATGTCCATTTTTGTCTGCATAAAAGAGTATTTTATTCAAATCAACTATTGTTTTGCTTATAGTTTTGTTTCCATACCAATTTCCCTCTGCCTCGTCATGATGTACCTTGTTTCCGAGAACCTTTAAACCACCCGCAATATACCAGACAACTTTAGCTGCTTTATAACGTTCTTTTCCTTCTAATGTATTCTTTATGTCATATAACTTATCATCTATATTTCGTAATAGACTCTTCTTTTTATATTCATCTCCTCCTTCTGCCACACTTCCAATCGTATGATGTGGTAAATACTCTTTTCTAACATTCATCCCTACCATATTCTTCATCGCCGCCGTATAGCCAGCTTTTCTATGAGTCTTCGGCTTTGGCATATTAATCACAACATCCGCATTCAAAATATAATTGGACACAAAATATTCATGTCTGCCAGGACAATGATGTTCTTTCAAACGGTCTGGAGAATAGTTTGTGATTCGCATCTTTTCTAAATGTTCTTTATCATATTTGGCAAACTGGCTCATGTCTGCTAAATCAATAACTGTTCCATCCTGATTGTCGCTAATTGTCTGTTTGCGAACGCCTATTCTTTTTTTACTATCAATCTGTGTTGTCAAGCCACGAAAATCTACAATCTTTATTTCTACGCCAACGTTTCTATACCACTCCATCATTTCATTATATCCGCTTTCTTCAAGCAGTTTTTCTAAGTTGCATTCCTGCATAGGTGCATCCCCAATTATGATTCCGCCTTTTCCCTTTAAAGCAATTAAAATATAATCAATAATTGGTGCAACAACTTCTGGCTGTGTAAAAAGACACTCTGTTCCTTCATTTGACTGATTATAATCCATAACTAAATTAGGCTTAATAATAACATTATCTCCTGGTTTAATTAATTCGCCTAACGGATTCCATCTATCGGTTCCATAATTGTCATTATCCATCTGATATATATGTAGAGCCTCCCTAACTGCTTCATACACTTGATTGTGTTCTGAGCAAGCATCAAACATCATTTCAGGATATTGTGTATCTGGACGAAACCAATTTTTTTTCTTTCTATCTGTATATTTTTTTTCAGTACTATATGCAATTCCAACATAATTACTATTTAACATTAATCCAATCTCCCATTATCTTTTCAAATTCTTGTGGTGTAAACTTTTCACATCCATCTCCGTGATAAAATGTCATTTCTCCAAAATAAAGTTTATTTCCAATAATATAAAAATCCACCCTGACATGTCTCATTCCATCTGACAATATTCTAGCGCACCTTAACAGTTCATCTAAAATAACAGGCTTTTCTATTTGGTGTGATGGATTTGTTGGATATTTTATCTGAGCTGGAATATACTCCCATTCTGGTGTGTATAAATTTCTCTCATGCTTCTCATATCTTCCAAAGTCTACCTGTATTACTTTGGGTTCTCCATGAAAACAAAAGACCTTATAATCTTTTAATTCTTTCTGAGACTCGTCTACCATATATTTTTCAGCAATAATTCTGGGTTTTACCCCATTATAATGCCACTGTCTTCCGTGCCAGTAGTAATTGCGCTTCATATGCCATTCGAAGAATTTTTTTTCTTTTTCATAATTTAGCATTGCTTTATCTTTGCAGACGAGCACTCCACCAGAATCATGAGTGCATTTTAAAACAAATTGTTCTGGCAACTCATCAAAATTTACATCATCAAACTTATCCCATATACCAAGTGTAGGAAACACATACTCTTCTCCTAATTTTTCGCTTACCCACTCTTTAGCAGCCTGTTTGTCTACCAGCTTAGAATAATCTGGATTTCTATCATAAATTTTCAACCACTGTATTTTTTCATTATATAAAGTAGGATTGTTCCAATGTAATATTTTTCTTGTCCGTAAAAAATAGCTCAGCCAAATAAATATTCTATCAGGAATACAACGAACGATATACGACTGTTCTATATAAA
>NZ_QTVB01000008.1:0-102585 GCF_003435965.1 Roseburia sp. AF42-8 | reverse complement strand
ATTATAACAGAAAGCAAGAGATTTTGTTAAAAAAACTCCTGCAAAACCAGCAAAATTTAAAAGCCGATGGAATTTACTCTTGCACTGGAATTTACTTTTTCAAGTCAGCTCGTTTTATACCCATCCCATGTTCCACCATATATGCAATTTTCAACGTAAGCCATGCCTAAATTGTAACCTCCACTTACCTTTCTCATTATTTCCTTATCCAAAATCTCAAAGTACTTACTATTATTTATTTCGGATCTATCACCAAAGAACACTTATCATCTCCTTCCATACTAAAACTCCAAACTATCCTCATTGAGCAGAAAATATTTCATGCCCATGATCACAAAGCCTTCCTCATTTCTCCAAGGCTTTTTTGTTCCATTTACTATAACAATCTTCTTAAATGAATCCGGAATATTTCGGAGTGAATTAAGTTCCTGTGTTTGTTTTTCCTCAGAAGTCATATCATAAGCCACCTGAATGTAATATCTCTGACTGCCCTGGTTTACTACAAAATCAACCTCTAGCTGCTTATGAACTCTCTTTCCGTCACTATTCTTTGCAAATACATCCACAATACCAACATCTACATTGTAGCCACGCACAAGCAACTCATTATAAACAATGTTTTCCATAATATGAGTCGGCTCCTGCTGTCTGAAGTTTAGTCTGGCATTTCTAAGTCCTATATCCGAAAAATAGTATTTCAGATTGGCTCCTACATATTTTCTCCCCTTAATATCATACCGGTCCGCTTTAGAAATCAAAAATGCCTCTGCCAAATAATCAATATGATTGGATATAGTTTTATTGCTGTAATTGATACCTCTCTCACTTTTGAAAGTATTTGATATTTTTGTTGGATTGGTAGGTGCTCCTATGGCAGAAGCAAGAATGTCCACCAAAGTTCCAATCTCATCAACATTTTGAATTTTATTCCGCTCTACCACATCCTTGATATAAACATTGGTAAAAATATTTTTAAGATACTCAGCCTTCTGGCGTTCTACAGAAAATTGTGCCACTTGTGGTAAACCACCGTATATCATATATTCTTCCCAAGCATCATCATAATCTCCATCATAAGCCGCATAGAACTCTGCAAAAGACAACGGATAAATTCTTATCTCATCTCCTCTGCCTCTAAATTCAGTTACAATGTCACTAGATAAAAATTTAGAATTACTGCCGGTTACATACACATCAATGTTACTGATACGAAGCAAACTGTTCAGCACTTCCTCAAATCGTGGCATAAACTGTACTTCGTCCAAGAGCAGATAATACTTCCGGTCATCTTCCACCCGCTCTTTAATATGCTGATAACACTTCTTTGGATCTCTCAGTTCCTCATTTTCAATGCCATCTAAAGCAATCTCAATGATGTGGTCATTATCTATGCCACTCTCCAGTAAATACTTCTTAAACAACACAAATAACAGGAATGATTTGCCGCATCTCCTGATTCCTGTGATAATCTTAATCATTCCGTTATCTTTTCTTATCTTTAACTGTTCAAGGTATGAATCTCTCTTAATCTCCATAGTGTCACTCCTTATTTTTGTGCATTGCACGAATTTTGGTAATGTTATTTTACCACTAAATTATTTTCACTTCAATAGCCATTACTATTTTTTGTGCATTTGCACTTTTTTATGTAATGATTATAGATAATATGCAAAAAGGATACCTACACCATGTCCTGTAACACGATATAAGTATCCCTTTGCTTGATAACTACAACACATATAAATAGACTCTCAGAGATTAATCAATTTTTCCCAAAATCTATAATTTGACGGGTATTCCAAACACCACAAATCTTCTCCGTATGGAATATCCAAAGTATGGTTTTCGCTTTTGGTATAATATTGTGTTGCTTCCCGATTCCCCATTCTAACAGTAAAGAAGCCATTTTCTATGCCTGCATGTTTTATAAATTCATCAATATCATCATTAGAATAAGTCAATCCTACATATACAGGATCATCGTTCATCATATACCGCCAAAAATGAGCATATCTCTGAGTAACTGCATCATGCTCTGCTCCCCGCATATGTTCCGAGTAGGGAACCCCAACACCCTTGTCATTTGTAAATAATGCATGCTCTTTTCCGTCTGAAGAAACATATTTGAAGTAATGATTCTGTCCGAAATCAATTATATTGTTACAAGCTTTTATTTCTAATAACTTATTTGTATCTATTTTAGGAATCTGGTCTGCTGTAAATCGAACACCTGCAACTTCATATGTTTCTCCATGTTTTCGTACCTTAGAGCTGTCATTATTGATAACCAGCAACAACAAATCAGAAATATAACTATTTTTTTCTGATGCAAACGATGAATATATCTCTGAATAAGCTACAGAATTATTACCTCTCACATATAAATCAATCATCCCATTTTGCATAGTTTGTTACCGTCTTATTGGTAACCTTAAGTTCTTTGCTGACTTCGATAGGCGTGAACTCTCTTTTGTAGTTCTTCATGAGCAGCAAGAGCAATTCTTTTTCTCTACTTTTTAGATACGAAAGGCTTCCCTCCAATTTTTCGCTGTTTGAGCTCTCCGGCAATTCACAAACCTTATTTGAATACAACAGTACCATGCGAAGGAAATAATACACTATTTTTTCACTATTTTACATTATTCTTTTCACTATCTTCTTCCTGCTCCTGTCCTTCCAGAAACGCCTTTATCTTCTCACCATCTTCTGCCCGGATTTCTCCGTGGGAATTTCCATCAAAGGTAATATATTCGTAGGTCTTTCCTGCCTGCTCTAATGCTTCCGTTAATTTATCTGCCTGTGCAACGGATACTTTTTCATCTCCGGTGGCATGAGTGATAAGCAGCGGTGTATTAATTTCATCCGCCCAATAGGTTGCAGAACGTTTCTCATATTCCTCCGGTATCTCTTCCGGGGAACCGCCTACCAAAGAATCGAATATGGTCTGCATATCACTTCTTTCCTCATATGACATAAAGCAATCGGAAAGGCCAGATACGACAACTGCCTTATGCACCCGCTCATCCCTTCTTAACACTTCATAAGTCATCATTCCGCCTCTGGAAATACCCATCATATTTATGGCATCCTTATCAATATAGGAAAATTGTTTACACAAGTCTAAAAGCCGGATAACATCATCCACATCTGCTCCGCCAAACTGATCTTCTCCTTCACTGCTTCCACATCCCCTGTAGTTTGATGCAATGCAAATGGTATGAAGCTGATAGGCATAAAAGCAGGTTTCTATATTTTCCAATGCTCCGTAATCCTGATTTCCACCATGATTATAAATAAGACAGGAAGTCTTTTGTCCATCCAGTAAATCTTTTGGTGCACTGAAATATCCTTCAATTTTCAGTCCATCGCTATCATAATAAAACCGATAAGATACATATTCTGATAAATCGATTCCTGCCTGGCTCTCATAATCTTCCAGATCTATTTTTTCATATTCTGTAATTCCAGCCTGACGAAAGTTCTCTTCTACCAGCTCGTCTGCGTCCAAAGGCTCTTTATCCGCAGGTGCAGTTTCTGTTTCTGATTCTGAGTCTGATTCCATCTGCGTCTCTGTTTCCGTTTTATTTCCTGTCTCAGTCTTCGTTTT
This sequence comes from Roseburia sp. AF42-8, assembly GCF_003435965.1. Lineage (NCBI taxonomy): Bacteria > Bacillati > Bacillota > Clostridia > Lachnospirales > Lachnospiraceae > Roseburia > Roseburia sp. AF42-8. The sequence continues at coordinate 98,978 of NZ_QTVB01000008.1, read as the reverse complement.
ATTTTTTCCCCGATTTCCTGCCACTACAACTACAATCACTGCCAGAATAATGACTCCAAGCAGAACCCCAATTCCAATAACCTTTTCCTTTTTCATAATTTTTGCTAAACCTCCCGCCTTGCCGCTTCGATTTTTGCCACCCATTCTTTTCCATGATATACCACAAATTTATACTGCTGTTGCGGTGTTGACACAAGAATACTCTGTGAAATCAGGAAATTGCTTCCCATTTTCACCTCTGTAACCTGCTTCAATGGAATCGTTACTGCCTTTTCTCCAATATTAAATGCATGTGCACTAAAAGACAGGCTTTCTGTGGTCAGCAGCAATTTGCCACCGGTTGATACAAGCCCGGAAGAAAAATTTGCAGCACCAAGTGCCAGTGGTTTCTCTCCCTGTCCCAATAAACGTCCATACACATATACCCCAGGGTATTTTTCCTGCTGCTTTATCTCTGTATGAATCGCAACATTGCTTAAATCCACATAGTTTTCCTCAGACACAATAATATAGCTTCCACAATACGCACAGTTTTTTTGCTCCGGCTGAAATGGTGCTCCACAGTTCGGACAGTTTAATGCTTCGATTTTCATCTTCCCTAACTCCTTTATCCTCTATTCTATAATCTCATACTGCATCAGTTCGTATTTTAACTTGCTTCCCTCCATAATTTCTGCCGGAAGAAGCGCTCTTGCCACAAGTTTCAAATCATCTGAAGCAATGTCTGTCCTCTTTAAATTTGCATAGTCTCCATCGATGGATACAACTTCATAATACCATGTTCCCATATTCTATAGCTCCCTTCTTGTTAAAATATTTGTAAAGGAGTGGGAAATGTGATGCCGGTTTTCTTCCGGCGGAATGTGATGTAATATCCACAGTATTTACCGGAATGTGGATGCATGATAAAGACTGTTAGGGGCACTTGGAATTTTGTCTCACATCAGGCAACGCTGGCACAGGGATGTGCCAGCGAGGTGCATCTGAGCATGGATGCGAATTTGCACCGGTTGCCAGAAAAAAAATAAAATTTAAATCAAAATTCTTAGTACCCCTTACAGTTTTTATGCAACATTCACATCCGGCAAATGCTGTGGATATTCAAACACTACCGTCGAAAGATTACCACCAGTCTCTTTCCCACTCGCCTTTCGAATCATTTTATCAAGAATTATAGCAGATTTTCGTAAAGAATGCCACTTCTACTGATACACCCACAAATCCCGGATCTGGCTCATAAGGTCTTCTATCTTCCATGCCTTATTACTGTTCTTTTTACTATTGGAATCATTCACTGTTATTTTTCCTTCGGAATCTACTCCTGTTAAAACAACAAAATGTCCGGATGTGGTAAAATCTCCCGGTCCCATGATACAGATAATCGGATGTCCCTGGGATAATTCCTGCCGGATGCTGTCTTCATTTAAGCTCAGTTCCTGCGCGGATAAGCCAAGCTTTGTGGCAAGTTCCGTCATCATACTCCAGGAAGATCCGCTTCCATTGACATAGAAGCCATCCTCCTGTGCCATCTGGGCAACGGCATAAGGATTCATGGAAGTATCTCCGGTCAGTCCCACATAGACCATGGACAATGCCGTCGGACCACATCCTGTAATTGCAAGGAAATTATCTCCATAGGTTCTATAGCCCCAACGCTCGTCCCACTGAAGGAAAAGCGGTATTTTACCATCTGTTACATCCGATGAAATATCAATCGGCTGCTCGTTGTTTCCATTCTTCTTATAATCAAGCACAAACTGTCTTGCTTCTTCATTTTTCTCGTAAAGTTGTACCAGGCTTTCCGGATACCCCTCTGCCGTAAGTGTTGCCTCTGATTTTACATTCCAGTGATTTAAGAAGCCTTGCACAAATGATGTTCTGCCCGCGGAAAAAACTACCAGCAGAATTACTGCTGCCACAAATATTCTTTTGATTCTTCGCATTCTTCTTGCTTTTTTCCGGCGCATGCTCCGCTTTTTTATGTTCGTTGCATGTTGTGTATTCCGCTGTCCGGCTGCTCCTGATTGTTGTAAATTTCGTTGTCCTTCCTGTTCTGACTGCATCATAAAAAACACCCCTTTTTCATTCTTTACTCTTAGTAAAGCACACGAAAAAAGAGTGTTCTTAAAGATATTCTATTTCATTTCTTAGATTATTCTTAACAGAAAAATAAATTTCTAAATGATATATTAATATTTACCAGTCGCTATCCCAGTCAGATGAATTAGAATCCCAGCTGTCATTGGAATCCCAGTCATATCCACTGTCTGAACTGCTGTCCGAGCTGTCTGAGCCATAATGCTCTTCATAATATCTGCTGTCTTCAAAATTGGTAATGCTGTTATCCCAGTCATAGCCATTCTGATAAGTCATTTCATAATCAGAACGGTTATTTAAAATATCATCCGGTACCTCATCACTGTCTACCTTATCATAGTCATAACCATCATACTCGAACCAGTTATTGTGGCTGTGTACATAGACCGTATTTTGGTACTGGTAATAACTTGCCTTCTTGTAATTATGTATCGGAATCAGAACGATTAAAAAGCACATCAGGAAACAAACGGCACAGGTTAAGAATTTCTTTCCGGAAAATCCCTGATATATCTTTTCAAATACCGTGCTTTTTTCCCTTAACCCACAAACAATAAGGTCTAATATCACTGCCACAGGTGCTGCGGCAATCAGTGCAATAAAAAGTGCAGTTCCAATTCCCCGGTATAATGTATCTAACACAAAGAGTACAAAGGATCCAAAGAAGAAAAGAAAGAATGCTCCAATCCCGGCAAAGGTTCTTCCTATTACCTTTCCTGTTGACATTGGCTTTCTGTTATTTCCATAACTGCTTCTTACATTTCCAGCCCGATTATGTTCCTTCTGGTTTAAGATTTCCTCTTTTAACTTAAGATACAGTTCATTTACCGCATAGGCTTCATCCGTTCCCTGATAGCGGATTGCCCGCTCGCCGTTTGCCTTGTTCTTATAGACAATAACATTCTGTCCTTCCCGGTAAATACCAAAGGCTTTGGGCTGTGTGTAATTGATTCCGATAAAGAATCTCGTCACTTCATACGGCGGCAGATTCCGTGCCTGATACCACTGCTGCAATTCTTCAATAGTCTTTGGCGTATGGTCTGCAGTACGCTTTACTGCCTGATTGGTGGCTCCACAGTAAGGACATTTCTCATCTGTTTCCTTAATGATGGAGCCACAGTATTCGCATTTAATCTCCATAGCTATATAAGCCCTTTCTCCATAAAACTCCTGTTACTTTTTATACTATTCTATTCTTCCACCCGATGCAAGCCCATTTAGAACAAAGAATGTGCCTTGGCACACATCAAAGTCTCCGGTCAGTCTTTGACTTTTCCATTCATCCGCATAATTACAGCAAAAATTTTATCTCTGCTAAAAATTCCCGCAGCATATTATTTGGAAGATAAACCGGTGTAGACTTTGCTGCTATCCCACAGATATTGTCCAGTCCATATTTTCGTGCAATCTGCTTTGCCCGGAACAGATGAAAATCATTGGTGATAATTCCAACGGATGCCCCATCTTTTATCAGTGCCTTGCTGTACTCCATATTCTGCTCTGTATTTAAGGACTTATCCTCTAAGAGAATCCGGGACGCATCAATCCCCTGTTCTTTTAAATACTGTGCCATTCCTTCGGCTTCGGAATATGGTTCATTTGCACCCTGTCCACCGGATACGATACAGATTGTCTTTGGATTATCCTCTAAATATTCCACTGCCTCATCCAGTCGGTATTTTAACGCAGCACTTGGTCCGCTTTCCCTCACCTGTGCCCCCAGCACAATAATATAGTCAAGTCCCGCTTCGCCTTTTTCATGCATCTGACTTATGATACAGCCTTCTACGATGAAAAATGCTGTAAATCCCACTGCAACGACAGCAATACAGATTCCCTTAACCAGCCGGGGAACTTTCTTCCAGAAAGATTTCCAGACAGAATACCCAAACAGGAAGAAAAGTACCGCCAGCCCAATCCACACAAGAAAAAATGATGTTCCGGAACCCGTTGCCAGTACCATCCCCGAATAAACAACACAAAGTAGCGCCAGTACCGTAAATATCAGAAATGTTATTTTTTTCTTCATGCCCTCTCTCCTCGTTTTCTCACAACAACCGGTATCCAGGTAATACAAAGGAATAAGAACAATGCTCCACCGGAAAGCAATGCTCCCAGTTTCAGATTCGGTGTTGTATATTTTAATATAATATCATGGCTGCCTTCTTTTAATGGAATGCTGATAAACGCATCGCAGAAATGCTCATAATCCACTTCTTCCCCATCCACAAAGACATGCCAGCCTTCATCATCCGGCACGGACAGCAAAAGAGTTCCGGCTTTTTTTACGTTGATGCTGCCTTCGATTCTGCTGTCACTGTAGGATTTTAACTCCATGGTCTGCTGGGATAATGTATGATATGCTGCCTGAAATGCTGCATCATTTAACCGGTAGCCCTGCACCAGTATCTGATCCGTATCGGCAGAAGTCAGCGTAATATCTTCCCCAGCCTCACAATAGCCCAAATCCAGTAAATAGACATGGTCACATTTAGAAAATGTCCGCGTGCGGTTTCCAGTGGTTGCGGTAATGGTTTTGGCATCCTTCATCGTATAATAACCATAATAATAGCCGGTTTCCGTTACCTGAATCACGGTTTTGCCATCATGTAATTCTGCATCCACCGGCTCTAAAAGATTCTCCGTTGCACCAAGGGCATAGGCGAGTTCATTCTGTGCCATTATCGGTGTTCCAAGGGTAAAATCCCACTTTTCCGTCAAATCACTATCTACCATAAAACCAAGTGGCAGTGTATAAGTATTTTCATATAAGTATATGCCATTCTGTTCTGATATCAGACTTCGATACGGACTTTCCTCTTCTGCACTGTCCGTCAGGATATATTTTACCGAAAGCAGCGAGGAAGTAAGCATCGTTGCACCATTATAGCAGTAATAATTCTTGCCGCCTTCCATTCCCATCTCCCGGTAGAAATCTGCCACATCTTTATTTATAAGAGAAGAAAAAATAGATGCGGATGCATAGTTTGAAAGTGCCGACTCATTCTTCGTCATCCGGTTAAACTTATCCATACGGAAGAAACCGTCACCCTCTGCTCCTGCTGTCTCCGCCAGTGTTTTATAATCCTCTAAATGCTGGGTATACAGCGTCCGGCTGGTAGTAGAAATACTGGTCGTGTCAAGATTTACGCCTGCCTCGGCACATACCAGAATCACCGCAAATATCGATACGATAGTCCGCATCGTCTTATCCTTCCGCCGATAGAATAACAGCAGAAGTGCATAACCTAAAATCAAAAGTCCTGTTAAAAGCATCTGCTCCGGTGTCACCTGCTCTAAATCTGTAAACCGGAAACATAAAACCAATACCAGCTCCGCTAACAGGAATGCAAATAGGATTTTAAAAATGCTATTGCCTCTTTCTTCCCGCACTGCTTCATAACCTAAGGTCAACAGTAAAAATGCAAATAAAAAGGTCTGTCTTGCCGGAAGTCCATCCGGAAAATGAAAGCCATGCCAGATAAAATCCAGTTTATTATTTGCAAAGCTCACAAAGAAAAAGGCCACCAGTAAGAGTCTTGGAATCTTTGCACCAATTCGGATCCTGCGATTCAAAAGATAAAGGAATAATAATAATAAAATTGCCGCTCCGCAGTAAAGATTTGGCATATGTCCTACCGTAGAAGACGGCTCGACACCAATGCAGAACCTTGCTGCTTCATCCAGCAGGCCAAAATACCACTCCATTTTTCCGGAAAAGAGATTCCACCGGAACCACTCCCGCTTAACGCCACAATCTCCGGCAGAATCAGTATTGCTCCCATACCGCCTGCCAGGATGGAGCCGGTCGCAAATTTAAGAATTGCTTTTCCTATTCCGCTTTTCTGCTCTAATATCAGAATCACAAAATAAAGCACCAGATAGATACAGACCATAATGGAAATATAGTAGTTTGAAAGAATCGAAACCGCCAGTGTACCACATAAAGCGTCATCTTCTTTCCTTCTACCAATCTTTCCAGACCCAGCAAAATAAGCGGCAATAACACCACCGTATCCAGCCACATAATATCCCAGTTATAAGCACACATAAACCCGGATAACGCATAGAATACCGCAAATAAAGCAATGCGATATCCATTATCTTTATAATGCCGGTTTAAGTAAAATGCAAAAGTAAGTCCGCTAAGTCCAATCTTAATTAGAATCAATACCGTCATAAATTCGATTACCAGATTAGACGGACATAATAATAACAGCCAGTTAAAAGGACTGGAAAGATAATATGCCATCAGGGATACAAAATCTGTACCAAGCCCCAGATTCCATGTATATAATAACCCGCTTCCGCTCTTTAACTTATTCATGAATTCCGTAAAAAACGGTGCATACTGGTGATACATATCAATATGCAGAAAACACTGATCGCCAAAAGGATAAATCTCATGGCCGATACAGACTCCCAGTGCAAGAAAAAACGGAATGCAAAAAGCCAGTATTAACGGCATCTTCTTATTGTTTTTGATTCGAAGTAATCTTTCCTTCATTTCTATTTTTCTCCATCCCAGTCAAATAAAAGATAATACTGCAGCGTCTGATAATTAAGCCATGCATCACTGCCTTCTGCTTCCGTATGCTGCGTGGAAATCAATGGCATCTCCTTCTTTTGTTCCAGTAAATAATTCTGATAATCCGACAACGGAACTCCTGCTGCTTCCATCATCTGTGCCCCCAGATAGTTGGCACTGCTCTCCTGATTTACCGCCTCATCAATATCATAATTTGCCCAGATAACATAAGGCACCTTATAACGAAGCTGATTTTCTTCTTCTGTTAAATCAGAGGATGATTTGCCTTCTAAATTCCAGATTGGCTCCACCACTGCATCTGTCGGCTGGTGGTCACCAAAGAATACGATAACCGTAGGTTCGTCCTGTGTCTCAAAATAATCAATCAGCTTTTCCAATGCAGCATCCGATAATTTTACCAGTGTCAGATATTCCGATAACTGGGCAGATACCGTTCCATCTACTGTAACATTTCCCTGAAGATTCTGATAGCCGTCGGTATATGGGCTGTGATTCTGCATGGTTACATTAAAGATAAATGCCGGCGTTCCTGCATCCTTCTTCTCATATGTCTCAATAATCTTATCCACACAGGATGAATCATCAATATAGCCCCGCTCATAGGTGGAACCATAGAAATCCGTGGAAGAATAAAAGCTGTCAAATCCCAGCAGCGGATATATCTTATCCCGGTTCCAGCCGGACGCATAATACGGATGCATGGCATAGGTCTCATAGCCCAAGCTCTTTAGATAGGATGCCATGCTTGGTGTGTCCTTCGTAATATACTGCTGATACGGAATACTACCAGCCGGAAGAAATGCCATGGTATCTCCCGTTAAAAATTCAAATTCCGTATTTGCTGTATTTCCACCCTTCACCGATACATTCAAATATCCGGTCTGGGTATTTTCTGCCCCCTGTTGCAGGCTGTGAATAAATGGCATATAGTCTTCATTTACCGTAAGTGCCTCATCGGACAGGACCCCCAAATCGGAAAAGGCTTCATCCATAATGACGATAACATTCGGAAGCTGGCCTGTTGTTTCTTTCTGATTTGCGAATTCCTTTCCAACATTATTTCTCTGGTCAGATGCCGTCCATTCAAGACCATCCTCATTTTCTAATAATTTCTTTGCCTTTTCAACAGAATATCCTTCCGGCTTCTCCACCTTAAGATACTGCATATCCATAAGAAACGTCACTGCAAAGCCATTTCGTTCATACATGACTGTAGGCGTAAAAAGGAACGGATAAAGCTGTAATTCACTTACCATTGCATCATCCTGTACCATCCAGCCAATTCCTGCCATACAGGCAATAGAAATCACAGCACTGCCTGCACGGAGCAATATCTTTTTCCGTGAAATATGAATCTTTGCATAACACTCCGTAAATGCCAGAAAGAGCATCAGAAGAATCAATGCAATCTGACGGGGCGGCAAAGTATAATCATAGCCTCCGGCAACACTGGCTGCCGTTCCAAGAGACAATAAATCCCACGGAACCACCGGAGAACCACGGAAGGAAATGACATAATAATTCGCAATGCTCAGTGCAATTCCAAGAATTGTCTCCATGCGAAGTGCAATCACTGCACTTCCGGTAATCGCCAGCAGCAGCCACACAAAAGCCTCAAATAAAAGGAGATTTAGAATTTGTGCTCTCCACCTGGTTCTTACAAAAGGATTATATGTCATAAATGCAGTAATATAAAAAAGCAGAACCGGATATCCGAATAATATCGCATATTTCAACCACTTTGGTGCGTCTGCATGATAAATCCTTTTTATGAAATTTTTCTCTTTTCTGCTTTCTTCCTGCATAGCCTGTTTCCTCAACTTTCCATTCTCATTGCCATAACCTGCTGGTACTGCCACTGACAGTTCTTTCCTAAATACCCGGCAACAGAAAAAGGAGTTTCAAAACAACTGTTTTGAAACTCCCACATATTTCGCATGAAATTATACTCTGGATAAATACTCACCAGTTCTTGTATCGATTTTAATGACATCATCCTGCTCTACGAATAATGGAACCATTACAGTTGCACCAGTCTCAACAGTTGCAGGTTTTGTTGCACCTGTTGCAGTATCACCCTTGAATCCAGGTTCTGTCTCTGTAATCTGAAGTTCAACAAACAATGGTGGTTCAACAGCAAATACGTTGCCATTGTGAGAACAGATTTTACACATTTCGTTCTCTTTTACAAATTTTAATGTATCACCGATGGTTGTCTTATCTAAAGCAATCTGCTCATAGTTTTCAACATCCATGAAGTAATACAAATCTCCGTCAGAATATAAATACTGCATATCTTTACGGTCGATACGTGCCTGTGGGCATTTCTCTGTTGGACGGAAAGTTTTCTCAACTACACCGCCACTCTTGATATTCTTTAATTTGGTTCTGACAAATGCAGCACCCTTTCCAGGTTTAACGTGCTGGAATTCAATAATCTGATAAATATTTCCTTCTAATTCGATTGTAATTCCGTTTCTGAAATCTCCTGCTGAAATCATCGATATTCCTCCTAATTTTCGTTGCTAAGCACCATAAGACGCCGCCATCGGCAGGTTCTTACGGGTATTGGAAAAAATTCTCATTCCAAACTTGTCACTCACTCGTTCTATTCTATAATAAAACAAGCCATTTTTCAACCTTTTTTTGTGACTTTACCCTATCTTGATTCAATTTCGTGAATCATGGCAATACGTTTTTCATGTCTGCCACCCTGAAATTCTGCATTCAGGTATGCTTTTACAATATCTTTTGCCTTCTCGATTCCAACAATTCTTGCTCCAAATGCGATGATATTGGCATTGTTATGTTCTTTTACCAGATGCGCAGTTGTTACATCAGAACATACTGCTGCACGGACACCTTTTACCTTATTAGCAGCTAAAGAGATTCCAACCCCGGTACCACAGATTAATACGCCACAGTCTACTTCCCCGGCTGCAACTGCGCGTCCTACTTTTTCACCATACTCCGGATAGTCACAACTCTCGGTAGAATCTGTTCCGTAATTTACAACTTCATGTCCCATTTCCTCTAAATACTTTTTAATTGCAAATTTCATTTCGACTGCACTGTGGTCATTTCCAATTCCGATTTTCATAATTTTTCTTCCTTCTTTCTCTTCCTTGTATAAAAAAATAACACAATTTTCTCCAGATATCTCTTTAAAACAATCTGTATTTCCTCTTTCGGATGTATCGGTTTTACCAGAATTGTACGGATTCCCGCACGGTTTGCCCCATACACATCCGTAAATATCTGGTCTCCCACAAATAACGTATTCTCCGTGGTGGTTCCCATCTCTTCCATTGCCTTAAGATAATTTTTCGTTGACGGTTTCCCTGCCTTGTAAATATAAGAAACATTTACCGCATCATTGAACATCTTCACCCGTGGTTCCTTGTTATTCGATAACAGCATACAATGATAACTCAGCTCTTTTAAATGAGCAAACAGCTTTTTTGCCCGCTCATCCGCCGGTGCCCCGTGTGGAACAAGCGTATTATCAATATCAAAAATAATGCCCCGGTATCCCTCTTCATAAAGCTTATCAAAGTCAATGACATAGGTAGAATCCAGATATTCATCGGGATAAAATCTTTGCAGCATATCCTGTCTCCTTTATTTAATCAGTGCAGAAATCTGTTTAAATACCGGTCCGCCTGCCTTACGTGTCAATTCAAATAAAATAGCTTCCTTAGATGTAATCAGAATACCTTCCTGTTCTGCTCTCTTTAAACCAAGTTCCTTATCCAGTTCTTTTCTTGAAGATACACAGTCTGCTACGATAACCGGCTGATACCCTGCTGCCTTTAAATCAATGGCTGTCTGAAGTACACAGATATGTGCTTCAATTCCACAAATCAGGACATTTTTACGCTCTTTATCCATTGCTTCATATACCGCTTCTGTTTCATATGCAGAAAATGTGGTCTTGTCATATGCCACATCACTTCCAATTGCTTCACAAATCTCCGGAATATTATTTCCTAATCCCTTGGCATACTGTGTGGTCAATACCATCGGTATTTCCAATAAATTAAGTCCCTTTAATAATGCAGCAGAATTTGCCACAAGTTCCTCTCTTCCTGACATTGCCGGCAAAATCTTCTCCTGATAGTCAATTACAATACATGATGTATTTTCAGCTAAAATTCTCATTTCTAATCTCCATTTCTGTTTTTTCATTCTACAGTATAGCAGAAGTTTTCATTCTTGCAAATAAAAAAGAACTTCTAAAATATGATTTTCTAATATGGTCTGAAACAACAACAGTTACATAAAAGATTCAATAACAGCATACTCATGCACCAGCCGCTGCTGCCGGAATATGGCCGTTCATATTCGCCGCCTCTGCTCTGATACCATGTTCCACCAAACTCTAACTGCTGCTGCAGCTGACGATATTCCATATTACTCGGTTCCATATTGACAGCCTGACTGGCATGCTCCTTTGCCGTTACATTATTACCGCTTCCGGCATTGGCAATTGCACTGTAATAATACCAGCGTGCCGTTCTGTCCGAAATGCCATCTAACACATGCAATGCTTCTTTAAAACAACGATTCCGGATGTAATTTGCAGCCGCCTGCATCTCTACCGATTCACCGGAAGCACTGCTGCCATAACCGCTGTTTCCATATGCACCATTGGTTCTGCCATAGCCAAAACCACCATAACCATAGGCGCCACCGCCGCCGTAACCGCTTCCATAGCTGTAACCCTGCTGTTTCTGTTTCATAATCTGGTCATAAGCCATCTGTACTTCTTTAAATTTTTCTTCTGCCTGTGCACGGTCAGGATTATTTACATTGGCATCCGGATGATATTTGCGGCTCAGATTCCGGTATGCCCTTTTGATTTCTTCATCTGTTGCTCCCGGAGCTATGCCCAGCACCTTGTATGGGTCCATACTACTTACTCCTTCTTAATTCTTAACTTCACTTTGTTGCACTTTTCCTGTCTGCCTTCTGTTTTTCGGCTTTCTGTTTTTCAAGAAGCTTCTGCTGCTTCCGCTCACGTTTCAGTCTGTTGTACTCATATTTCGTCCAGACTCCGGAATATAATACATTCCGCAGAATGTCCGCATGCATAAGAATTGGCAGACGTTCAAAGGACTTGGCACACTCTGACATCATACTGGTCAGCAACAGCTTCACAAAGGTATCCAGATTCTGCATATCCTCTTTCCGCTGTACCCGGAAAACATTGTATGCATTTTTACGCTTATCTGTTTCAAAATCCTCATAGGCATCCATCAGATAAACAAACTTCCCTAAATAGAATCCAAAATATCTGAGTTCTTCTGCCCATATATCTTCCCGCCATGCAAAAATTTCGCCCAGCATGGTTCCTGTCAGTCCTGATATTTTATCAATATTAGATTCCTGTGCATCCTCTGCCTTACCCAGTTCTTCGATATAGGTTTCTACTGCCTTTACCTGTCTTGGGTATTTTGCCATGATGCGATTATAATCTTTTCCCAGCATTCTGGCAAATGCTTTTTTCGAATAAGAACGATTGTCTCTCCAGTCATCTTCAAAATTCTGGTAGGAAAGAATAATATTCATATCAGCAGCATATTCTGTTGCTTCATTGATTCTGGCTGTCCGTTTTTTCGTCGGATGCAGCGCACATACAAAATCTGTGCTTTTATCCTCCAGCTCATAAAGTCCGGTCAGAAGCACTACCAGAAATGTCATGTCATAGTTTAAAAGCATCTGGCCTTTACGGCCGGAAACCTCCTTTAGTTTCTGACAAAGTCCGCAGTAATAACCCTGGTAAATCTTTTTATTTTCATCTGATAATTCATTACGATTGATATTTACATATCCAAACATACTGCTTCCTCCAAATAGCTACAGCTTAACTTTTCTTTATGAATTCCATTCTGCATTTTGGACAGGTAATGCAGATTTTACCTTTTCCCTTTGGAACACGAACCTTCTGTTTACATCCCGGACAACGATAAAACCGGTAAATCTTACGCTGCTGCCACTGTTTCTTCCATGCATCCTTTTTTACCACCGCACGATATTTTGCATTCAAATACTTCTGATTCTGTGCATACATCTTGGAAATGTTCTTCGAAAACATACGATAATAAGTATACACCAGAAGAACAATTCCAACTATATAAAATATACCAAGGTGACTAAAAATTGAAACTACCAGTAATATCAGTGCAATTCCAAGATATAATCTTGATAACTGATCTACTCCATATCTTCCTGACATAAATCTCGCTAACTTCTCTTTCAAATATAAGACCTCTCTTCTTTTTATATCTACGCACCTGCCACCGGCAGTTCCTTACGGATGCTTACGCAAAAATATGGTGATATGTATGTTCACATATCACCATACCCTGATATTCATCTTAAGTCCCCTGCTTTTCTGTGTCAACAGAGTTATTGTCTTTTAAGAAACATTTTAGAATTACATTAGATTTGATAGTAAGAAACCAAGCAGGGCTGTAAGCCGGGTTATGTTGAAAATGGTCATCTATCTAGGACGGCTGTTGCCAACCGCCTCAAGCAACCTACCTTAAGCTGGCGGGCCACGTCAATGCTTAAATCTGGTCTTGCTTCGAATGGGGTTTACAGAGCCATCTCTGTTACCAGAGATGCGGTAGTCTCTTACACTGCCTTTCCACCCTTACCAGTTACCTGGCGGTACATTTCTGTTGCACTTTCCTTGGAGTTGCCTCCACCGGATGTTATCCGGCATCCTGCCCTGCGAAGCCCGGACTTTCCTCGTCTGTATGTCTTTCGACAATGCAGCCGCGACCATTCACCCTACTTGGTTCTTCATGGTTTTATTATATGGTAACGTTACCAGTTTTTCAACCTTTTTTTGATTTTACGAATTGCTTTTCCGGTCTTATACGATTTCGTTTCCATTTTTCCAATAAAATTTTTTTCTTTTGTTCTAATCCAAATCAAACAGCGTTGTTCCTAATATTTTCATAGATGCACTGCTCTGTGGAATGCCCTGGGCATTTTCACCCAGACCATAGCTGTCTCCATAATAGTCAAAGGTACTGACTGCATGAACTGCAATCCGCATATTACCATTGGTAATTGCCTCCTGTACTTTTGTATCCGTCAGATTATGAACTGTGACTTTATACACTTCCCCGCTCTTTAAGCCTCTCAGTCTTCCGGCAGAATCTGTCGTAACCGTATCTCCGTTTACTGCTTCTGTTGTGATATACACCTGATTTTCTGCTACGTGTACCGGAATTGCAATACTGCTGCCATTTTTATCTACCATGGAATAATCCACACTGATTTCCTTATCTGATGTGACGAGATTCGAATCTGTTACGGTATAATAAAAATTTACTTCATTTTCCAGTGCCTTATTTCCGATGGCATTATCAGTATGTACATAAACAGCTTCCTTTTCTGCTGAAGTACGGCTTCCATTCTCTAAAAGCTTTACTACCGGATCTTTGATTCTTGTCTTGTACGCTGCAACAATGGTATTAAAGAATAACTGCTTCTCATTCACGTTACTTATTGTACTGTGTCCCACACCGGAATAGGTAATATTTCCAATGTTGTAAATATAATAATTGTTCCGCACATCATTCGGGGAACTGGTATATATCGCCGAACCATCACCGGATGCACCCAGACAGTACCACACTACAATATCACTGTTTTCATCTCCATCCATATCCTCATCCATATTCAGCTGATAATACTGGTAATGGGTATTAGCTATCGTAATCTGACTGCCAATCTCATATGGATAATGGGTAATCTGTCCATCATTTACCTGGGTTGCATACATGCTGGCATTGTTTTTCAGGTTTCCAAGAGAAACATCATTTCTTTGTGTTGGTAACGGAAGTGTACGCCACATCATGTACTGGTTATAAGCATACTTTGCTTCCGTTGTACACTGCCACGGAGCATTATAATAATAATGGAAATTGATTGCTCCATAAGTATAACCCTGTGTCTGTCCATAGGACTGCTTCTGATTCGTTCCCGGTACATACGCAATATCTTTATCACTTCCTAATACTGCAGAAGTCAGTGCCCCGCTGCCATCCGGATTCTCCCGTGTCGTTACACCACCATGTGCCGTATCAATGGTTCCGGTTGTTATCTCATTGCCAGAGGCATCTGTAGTAGTACTGATGTCTAAAAGCTGTCCTTCCTTTAATAGAAGGGAACGAAGCTGTGCCGCCTGCGGGTCTTTGGAAGTCCGCTCATTATAAGTAATTCCATAACGGTCCATTCCAAGAACACCACGGAATTTCTGGTTTACCATATAGCCCCAGTGACGTTCCACCTGGTTAAAATCTCCTGCATTACCCTGGTTGCTAAGCCAGCCCGGGTTCCAGCCATTATCGCCATCCGGATTATCCTGACAGTACATCTGCTCGGTTGCCACATTGACAAAGGAAGAGGTATCATGGGTAAACAATACACTTCGTCCGCTGACAATATAATCATCTACTGCTGTCAGTGTGTCAGCATTGGTCATATCCGAATAACTGTCCTGGAAACCAAAGATTAACATCTGATAATCCTTCAGCTGTTCAAAGGATGTATATTTGCCATCGAAATCGCGCATTGGAATGGCTGTAATTTCAAACCGGACTCCCTCTGTATTTTCAAAATTGCTGATAAAATCCTGCATGTCTCTATCTTGAGAAAGATTAAAGTAACCGCCCCATTCATTATTATTTCCCATAATCTGAAGCACCTTAACAACCTGTACACTATCATCACCAGCTGGTCTTGATACAATCGTATAACCTGTCTTTGCTGTACGGATATAGGCATTGGTGGTCTGAGTCAGTTCCAGTTTCCAGGTCAGCATACCACGATAGTCACCTGGAATGTCTTTTTCAAGATAGTACTCCTGTCCGCTGCTCAACTGATATTCTCCAGCTGCATCCCGGTTGACTTCATTGCCGGAAGCATCAAAAATGATGCAGTCCTTCTGCCGTTCGGAATAGGTATCATTTTCGATAAATTTACCATCGGCATTCATATCAAAATAAAGTCCTGCATGATATACCGTAGCCACGCTGGCATCTACGGTACTGTCAATCCGGAAGCGATAACGCAGCGTATAGACTCCGGAATCCTTCTTATCGGTACGGATTTCTACAATTTTATTGCCATAATTGTTATCCGTAGTACGTGCTGTTCCTGTACTTAATGCCGTATCACTCTCTTCTGCTCCGGTAGACGGATTGAGCATGGCAAGTTTAACCTTTGGCATATTAATATAGTACCGGAAGCTGCTCTCATCATTTGGCCTGCCTTCGGTATCCAGGTAAAAGACATTATCCTGTGCCAGATTTTCCTTTGCGAACTGATATAAAACAGAAGAATTATCTACCACCTTTGCATTGATTTCACCTTCTGTGGTCACAAAATTCTGTGCAAAAAGAACCGGATATTTCGCTCCGAGGAATTCTTCCAGATCACGTTTCTTGCTCTCTGTTATATCATTTCCGCTGGCACGGTATACTCCTACATTTCCTACTGTAACGGTAATTTCCTGACGGTCATTTCTATTCTTTGGATTATCATACTGGAAACCACTGATGGTCTTTGTTACGGTAACGAGCTTACCTAATCCGCTGTTCCACTCATCCCGGTCACCGTATGGGTCTCTTGAGCTGTCCGGATTGCCTCCATAGAGATAATTCGATGTATTATTATCTACATAATCGGTATCTAAAAGTCCGCCAAGAATAGCCTTTCTTAAGAATGCATCCCCGGTATGTGCATAGACCAGTCCGTTCATCAGTGAATCATTATAAACCGTATTTCCTTCAGCATCACGGTTCATATAATCCCCCTGAAGCTTTGCATCAGAATTTCCATTCTCTCCGGCATAACCAAGCCCAAAGTAAACCAGGTCGTATTCCATATTCATGTCTTCGATTTTACCAATAAACTCCGCTGAAGTCATCCGGGTAATGCTGATATTTTCAATAGCAACACCTGTCCAGTCTGCCAGCTTCTTTTTGGTAAGAATCCTGTCATCAGCTGTATTTTCATCAAGATAAAGTGCGCCCATTGCCGGTTCGATATCCAGCACCCGCAGCTCCTCTTTATCACTAAAGGTTCTCTCATACGGATAATTTAAAATATACTGTAAGACCATGTTCTTTGAAAGCGTGGTATCAATTGCATCCGCTGATGTACGGAGGGTATTCTCCTGTTCAATCAATGCCCGCACCGGTGCAAATCCCTCCGCCTCCTGCAGCTCCTGTGGAAAAGCTTCCAGCAGACCGGTAAATACATGCTGACGTACCCCGTCTGCATCTGTCATTTTCATGCAGTAAACATTATTTTCCGCATAATTAGTATCATTGCCGGTGTAATTGCTGTTTAAAGAAGCGGTATCACATAATTCTGCCGCATCCACAGACTGCGGGTCATCCTTTAACTCCTTCTGGATGCTCCACACCACAAGCTTTGCCATATCAGAAGTATTATAATCAGTAAGCGCACTTTCTAAGACAGTAGAATCAATAAGAACCGGTGCTTTGCCTAAAATTTTCTTATATATCTTATCCACCTGTGCAAGAAGCTCCGGAGAAGAAAGCTGATATTTCATTCCGGTATCATAACCCTGTCCGCCGATATAAATAAAATCCATACCGGATACATCTACAGAAGCAAGTCCAGACTCTGTTACTGCCGTTACTTCTACCTTTAAATCATCCTTGGACAATGCCCCTAATACATAGTCCCGGAACAGGTTATTATTATAAAGTCCACCGGTATACCAGACAGAGCCCATCTCCACCTGACAGGACTGATTTGCACTGTCCTCTTCCGCTGTTCCCGGTACAAATGCAAATGCACCATCCCCTGATGCAGTATATGAATATGGTTTTACAGCATCTAACTGTGCCAGATAATGCCCATGTTCTGAATCTGCTCCAACGTAGTAAAAATCTGAAATATAGTAATAATTACCACCTGTCATAGGATTTTCAACTGCTTCATAATAACCATCTGTTCCATTATCCCGGTACTCATATGGCTGGTTATATGGTGCTTCATCCCTAAGTGGTGTTCTCCGTTCAAATTCTACTGCATAATCCCCAGTTGCATTATAAGAGAAGGAAACTACATTGGGATTATAGTTTCCGTCATAATCCTGCCGGTAAGCATAATGTCCCTCAGCAGTAATTGTCTCATACTGTTCTTCCGGAAATACCAGCTTCTTGTAGTCCTTCTGCTGCTCCTCTGTCGGGAAAAAAGTCTCCTCATAAGCTTCTGCATAAAGTGGTGTCTTAGATGTATCACCGGAAGCTATCTTCCCGTCCTCCAAACGCTGCTTTAAGCTGTTGATATAATTCATTCTCTCCTGCTGCGTATTTTCGATACCATTCTCTGCAAAGTAAGCCAGCATTCCATCTGCTGCTAGGGCTACCGGCTCACTGCCCGCTGCAAGATAGCCCATTTCACTTTCTGCTCCATCCGGCATAATCTCTAAAATCCGATAGGTCTTATCTTCTGTTGCCATCTTCTGTGCAACGATACTTTCCACCCCCGGCAGTACTCCGTTTGCTGAAGTCTCTACCGGCCGGAATGCAGCAACCGCAACTGTTATACCTGCTACTGCTGCTACCGTTGCCTGAATGATTCTCTTTCTGGAATTTTTCAAAGAATTCTTCCGTTTCATATATCCTGTCCTCTTTTACTTCTCAACAAGCTAGTTTGCCTTCAATGTATTAACCAGATCCATTACACTGCTTTTTTCCATAAAGGAGAACTCCCTGTCTCCCCGACTATTTACATGCAAATTTTTTGCTATTACAACACCCCGGCAATAACCCGCCTGACCTTCAAAATAAACATCTCCTTCCGGTGCATAAATCAGCCCGTCAAAAGTAGTAATTCCTTTGAATTTCAAGCTATGTTCTCCCTTTATATAAATCACCGTATCACTATTACAACAAATAAAAGGTGCATCAAGTTCAACATCTTTATCAATAATAATAATTCCCTCTAAATTAAGTATCTTAGAACTTTCATACCTTCCCGGTCCGTCCTGTGTAAATTCATTTACGCCAGACAGCGTACGCTCATTCTCACCTGTATGCTGCTCCGATGGTGTAAGTTTATGCGGCTCGCCGGTATTTGCTATCAACCCATTGATTCCGGAAGTAAGATTCGTAAATTGTAATGTTGAATCTGCTATCATTACCGGTCCCCTGCAATGTACACTTGACCAGAACCAGTTCTCCTGATCTGGAAAATATGTTGTTTCCACAATATATGGGAAATCCAATTCCTCCGCCACATGAATTGTAACAGAATCATAGCCTGTATGCCATTGATTTCCAGCTTTGACTGTAACATAAATTTCACCATCCTCAGCTGTTTCATCAATACTTATTTTTATCTTTTCATCATCTGTTCCAGAGGTCTCAAAAGTATAGGAATCCTTATTTATATTCCCGCCTTCTTTAAATTCATAACTACGTTTTGTTCCAATATCGAACCTCTTTAATGCTGTAGACAAATTCACGGTGTCTCCAGGATGTACCCAATAATCCAAACCATTTGATTTATCAAAATATACAACATCACCTGCTCCAGCTATTTCAGGCGAATCCACCACCTCTATATAAACCATATCTTCATACGGCTGACCATCTACTATACCGCTAATCTTCACTGTATATTCTCCTAAAGGTGTCCCCGGATACTCTGTTTTCACACATCTCGCATTCATCAAATCCAATGATGGATATCCTCCTGCAACTGTTACAGAATCTGCGGGATTCACCGAAAGTAAATCCAATGGATTACTTTCCCAGGTAATAGAACCACTTAATGTTCCATTCACCCTTGCATAGATATACATTGATTTTCCTCTTTGCAGCCAGTATTTCCGAATCTGGCCTAAAGACAGCTTCTTGCCATGTACTACTGTTACTTCCGCCGTTCCTGACTTGGTGGTATCCTGTACCGATGTTGCTGTTACCGTTAAGGTCTTTGCCTTCTCATCCATGCTGATCCACAGCAGTCCATCCGCTGAAATAGTGGTAAGGGAAGACGTATTTCCGGAAAGACTCCAGGTTACCTCCTGGGATGGTGAATTATTACCATAAACAATTGCCTGAAATGCCTTTCTTCCGCCAGGCCGCATCATAACCGTCTGTGGCAGAACCTTAACGCTGAGTACGGATGAAATGACCGGTGCTGCATCCGGTGTATAAGGTTCCCCATTTACTACAATCTGGTTACGCAGATACACTGTAGTATCCGCTCCATAACTTTTCTCTCCACTGGCAAGAGCAACAGACACTGTTACCTGACGCAGTGAAGTTACTTTCGTCAGATCAATGGAAAAATCTGTTACATGCGTTGCCAGATCCTGTTCTTCTATATTTTCAGTTACCGTTCCTGCCGCATCAATAGTCTCCTGCTTATATGTCAGCTTCTCTGTGGATTTTGTCCACAAAACGGTCTCTTTTGTATATCCGGTATCGGTGGTCTTATAAATCTCCAGCCATTTTCTGGTCAGTCCTGCTGCTCCACCCGGATAAAGGCTGTCCTTTAAAATTTCCGTGCCGCTTCCACTCTCTGATACATCTGCATAATAACGAAGTGCACTGTCTGTATCGATAATATAACTATCCATCTGGGATAGGAGAATCTGTGCATCCTCCTGTAAGTCTGCTTCATCGGTTACTTTTCCATATGTTCTTGTGGAGAAAATCAAAAATGTGCCGATTAATCCACCGACAATTGCCACAATCGCAATTCCCACCAGCAGTTCAACCAGCGTAAATCCTTTATTATCATATATCCCGCATTTTCTGATTTCACAATACTTCTTTGAAGCTTTCCTGTGGTCCACTTTGTTTTCCTCCTCCCTGCTTTTTGCTTACTGTATCTCATGTCTGCCGGTGGCAGCACTTATTTTTATCTGCATATCACGGTCTGACAACTTCAAATATATACCAGTATAATAGCTTTCCACACTGTTTACCTTTACGGTCTTAACCGCCCCCGTACTTCTGTCATAGAGAAATTCTGCCGCACTGCTTAAATTACTCTCACTGCCCTGATTGGATAATGTAACATCTGATACTGCTGTCCCGTCTTTTCCTTTATAACTTAGCGTAATCGTCAACGGTTCTTTTCCAAGTGAATACTTTTCCAGCACCTTGTCCTCAGTTACACGGTAAATATTTCCGTCCCGGCAGGATTCCTTTATTATTGCCGCATAATATTCTCCATTCAATTCATAGACAATAAGACCTGCAGTATCACTCTTACTCATAGACTGAACCATAGCTTTATCCAGTGCTGAATCCAGTCTTTCCGCAACATGACGCAGTTTCCATCCATTCTGTGAGCCGGTAAGCAGAAACGCTCCCACAGAAATAATTGCAAGAATCGCCACGGTAACAATCAGCTCTACCAACGAAAATCCACTATTCTTTTTTCCGCTTATACGATTCCCTTTCTGCATCTTATCTTTACTCCTTTGACCAGTTCTGATAGGTTACAAGCTTCGTTACATCCACGGCATCCTCTCCGGTATATGCCTTTCCAATACTGCCTACATAGTACTGGCTGTTCTTCAATACCTGTGACAGAATATAGGTATCTGACCCCTTCTTATATTCGGCATTCTGGATGACTCTGGCAGCATCCTGCATATCAGATGACACTGTTGAACTGCTGCTTCCCGGCATGCCAAAGGTCACCTGGCCACCACTTAAAATTGTACCGGAGTAATCTGCTGTAACCTTCACATCTCCGGTTGCAATGATAAGCGGTACATTCTTTCCACCCAGAAACGAAGCATCCACCTCCAATGCTGATGCACCTTCATTATCTGTTACGTATGCCACCTGCCGGACTCCATCCCCATCGGTAAATTCAAATTCAACTGCTCCGGATGTGCCAGTAATTTTTTTCAGCCCGTCTACATCCACCAGATTTTCAAACACAGTGGCTGCCTTCTGCTCCGCTGTAAGCCTCTCATAATCCTTTGTCAGTGAAATATTATAAGAAGCATACATATCCTGCCAGCCACTCTGCAGTCCGGCATAATAACCATCCTCGTAAATATCGTCTAATCCATTACTTATGGTTGTCGGCTCAATGGTGCGGATTCCTTTTGTATCCCAGACAAGAATACTTCCGTTGGTAATCTTCTCCACAGAGCTGCTCTCCCGGATAGATAATTCTGCGTCATCCACATAAAGAGACAGGTACTGCTGCCTTGTGGCTGCATGGTCTGCATCATTGTAGTATGCAAGGTCAAATGCCGCAGCTTCCTTTGCATTCTCGAATTTTAAGAAATAATAAACCAGACCATCTTTATATAATGGTGTGATATCCAAAGCATGATAATTTTTTAACACTTCATAATTAATATATTTTTCCGGAGCTGCTGCAAAATCACTCTTTGCCATAAAATCTTCCGCTAC
This sequence comes from Roseburia sp. AF42-8, assembly GCF_003435965.1. NCBI lineage: Bacteria > Bacillati > Bacillota > Clostridia > Lachnospirales > Lachnospiraceae > Roseburia > Roseburia sp. AF42-8. Next base: position 76,883 of record NZ_QTVB01000008.1, on the reverse strand, counting down.
CGTTGTGGGATTGGTAGTATTTATAAGAAAACAGTCTGCCGGTGCAAGATATGCCGTCTGGCTGCTCTTTACAGCCAGGGATTCTCCCATCATGGCATTGCCGCTTCCGATATAGGCATTTCCTGCTAACATCAATGTCTTTAATCCATTCATGCGGATACTAGCCTTGCCACTGTCTGCAATTCCATTGATAATCATGGCACTGCTGTATGCCGCCTTATTGGCATTGACTTCTTCTGTAACTACAGATGCCGCTGCTTGGCAGTCTCCGGATTACCGTAGCCATAATACTCTCCACGCAAGGTAACATCACCGCTTCCGGTAATCGTCAAATCATCCGATACATATGTACTGCCAGATAAGGACAGGGCTGCGTTGCTGTAAACATTGAGATTATCTGCCCATATCGTAGCTTTGGTATCCGTTGTAAAAGAACCTTGGTTTTCTACCGTAAGTCCGCCTCTGGTAATCAGCGTCTTGCGCAGTCCAAGCATTACACTTCCACTGTTGTCAATGTGGAATCCATTCCGGTCACTGCTGCTCCCGGTATAATAATTGCCTGCGTATACATTGCCATTCATGGTAAGTGTACGGTTTCCATTGTTTACCCAGACACCTTCATCTGCTACCACACAGTAATTCAGCAAATCCGGTACTGATGTTGACTGGATAAAGTTTACCTGTGGATAGCTTAATACAAGATCTGTATCTACAACTGACTCATAAGCATCTGCATCCTTATAAGAAAGCTCCAGATTCATAATCACAAGACCGGACTGTGTTACCACAAAATCTGCATCTTTGCCATCCTGTGTTGTAAGTCTGGCTCCGGTACCGGTTGCTGCTTCATAACGGTGGGACGCACCGATATAATTCTCAAGATAGCCGATATCATAATGGGTATCATCCATGGTCTGCCCGATTTTCTTCTTTAACTCCTTCCGGTACAATTCCCGGAAGGTGCTCTGACGCACAGCATCCTGATAACTGCTGGCAGAATATTGTGACATAACAGAAAGATATGCCGTGGTTGCTGCATCTGCCACATCCTGCTGCAGACCGGTACGTATCTCATCCATTGCCGCTTCTGCATCATAGAAATTATCCGCAGACTTCTTATATACTGACTTCATCTGTATATTCATCAGAGAAAGAGACAGTACTATAACCACCAGTATGCTTACCAGTGCCACTGTTCCAATGACCATGACCAGTGACATTCCTCGATTGTCCCGTGATTTCTTCCATCTGTTCATTGTTTTCCCGCCTTACTTCATTGCCGTTCCTGTTAAGGTAATTGATTTTTCCGAATCTACCGGTTTAACGGTTACTTCTACTGTATAAAGTCTGGCTGCATCTGCCTTTGCAGCCTCGCCCATCTTCTGAAAACCAAAGGCGCTTTTAGCTGTAGCTGCTGTAATACTGCTTCCATTTCGTTCTATACTGCCGATGTCTGTCTTATCATCTACAGAAAGATTTGTATGAATCTGTGTTGCTGCCACTGTTGATGGAGCACTTTCTATAATACTGACTGCAAGTGGTGTATCCTGCGAGCCCTGACGGATAAGATATACATCAACCGGAATATCCTGTCTGTTTTCGATTACCACCTTCTCCTGCGTTCTGTACATATCACCGGCTGTTCGAAGTGCCGGAATATAGCACACATAAAGACTTCTGAGATCTGCTCCGGTCAGCACCGAATCAAATATGGTCAGGGTCTGGGGTGTTCCGATTGTATTTCCGGAAGCATCACTGTATGTTACCGTCTGGGTAACGGTATATCTGCCGTGATTTTCCTTTACTGCAAAGCGGTATTCCGTTCTGCATGCATTCAGCAGTTCTTCCGCCTTCATGCCCAGCGAATCCGCATTTTCATCTATTATGTCAAATCTTGCATTCTTGTCCTCTACATAAACAGCATCCCGGCTGTCATCCATAACAGAAATCTCCGGGATACCCTGAGCATTATATGCCTTTTCATCAGTACCATCCTGATAGGTCTCCTGCGATGGTGTCATTACTGCCTTAACATCATATGCCCTGCCATCAAAGCTGTAATTGCTATACTCTGCCTCATAAACCGGAAGCTCCACACCATCTATCGTAACCGTATCTCCCGATTTCACACCATAGCCTTCAACACCTGCCGCTTTTATTTCTTCCATAATATTTTCAGCCAACGTAGTAGCATTTAAATTCTGTCTTGCCCTGGCATTGGTCTGGGCAGATGTTACAAATGCTTTCAGTAAAGGAACTGCACACAGTACGAGAATCGCTACTGCAATCAGAATTTCCACCAGTGAAAATCCCCGGTTATTTAAACTACAATTTAATTTATGATTTAATTTTCTGCCATTATAACCGCTCATACCATCTCTGCTCCTTTCTGCTTTTCACATTTTCTTCTATACTGTCCGGCTTTTCTTACCGCCTGGTATCCGTTCCTGTGGTACCTGTTGTTCCTGTGGTACCTGTTGTTCCTGTGGTATCTTCCGTACCTGTGGCATCCGATGGAGCTGCCGGAGTAATCGTTCCCGTTCCAAAGATATTATCTGTTCCTAAGGATACCCCATCAATGGTTAATGGTTCATATGGTTTATCACTTCCGTAGAGATAATACATATTTACCGTCATATTTCCTTTCAGCTTCCCGGTTTCTTCATCCGGCTCGAAGCTTGCTGTATCCACAGACATCTTGAAATTATTATTCTTTAATCCACGCAGACAGTTCTTAAGCTGTGTATAATCACATTCACAGTCAAGACTTACCACGGTACGATATAACAATTTGCCATCATCTGCCGGATTGCTTCCATCTTCATTCATTTCATAAACCATTTCGTCCGTCTGGAGACCTACGCCGGTAACATGAAAGCCATACTCTTTTTCAAGACTTCTGGCAAACATAATCTTATCCTCCGAACGGATCTCTGATGGAATTGCATCCATTACCTCCTGCATTTCCTGTGTCATGGAATCTGTATATGCCTTATAAGTCTCTTCGTTCTGCTTCATGGTCTGCATAACCTTTACTTCTCCACGCACCTCATCTACCTGGCTCTTTAAATTTTTATTTGCCTTCTGGACATTCAGATATCCAAACTGGTAGATTAAGAAAAATAATACTATGCCGCCTAATACAAATATCAGTTTTAATTCCCTGTCGTTTACTTTCTTATTTTCCTTATTCATTGTCTGCCTCCCCACTTTCGGTACTGCCTTCCATATCCGGATAAATATACTGGTCACCATTCATATAGGTCTCGACATCTTCTTCCGGTGTGGTCTCGGTATCAATGGAATCATCTGCTGTACCATTTACATAGGTACACATCACTGAAAATGTTACCGTAATTTTACCGTTCTCATCTGTGGATTCTGTAATTCCGTTGGTCGTTACACTGCGGAAAGCATCGAAGGTTGCAAGATTCTGCAAAATCTTTGCTGCTTCTTCCTTTGTAGATACTTCAATGTCCATGGAAATTCCCTCTCCATTACTGGTAAGGCTTGTTACCTTTACACCGGATGGGAATTTTTCTTCCATTTCTTCAATGGCATCTGCCAGTGCATCACTGACTGTCTCTGTCTTGCCATTCATTTTTGTCACATCATCATACTGGCTCTTGGTATCCACATATGCATTATAAATATCCTGTATATATTCCAGTTCATCCTTCTGCTTATTCAGAGTATTCAGTTCGTGGGATAATGCAATCCTCTGTACTCCGGATAATGCCAGCAATATCACAGCACATGCCACGCAAAGCAGACCAATCAGCTTTGCCGCAAGCAATTCGCGTTTTTTCTTCTCTTCTATAATCTTTGCAGTCTGTGCCGAACCAAACACAAAGTCTAATGGCTGTATTGCTGCTCCATAGCAGGCTTCATACATGGCATCAAATCTGCCTCCGGATGTACGGAAACCGTTTAAAACATCTTTTTCCTGTAAATGTACCGGAAGATTCAATTCCATGGACATCAGCCTGTCCAGTCCCTTGATATAAGCTCCGTTACCAATCAGGAAACACTCTTTTACTTCTGCCCCATTATTTCTGGACTGATAATAATCTAATACACGCCGGATATTGCCAATCATCGGACGCAGTGCTTCTACCGCTTCTGCCCGCATGGCATTCATGGCATCTTCCGGTGCCGCCTGGTTTGTATCCAGACAGTCTGTCTGCTGTAATATATCCATCGCTGCCGGATACTGTTCCTTCGGGAAAAGACCGGAATCCACTACAACCTTCTCTACTTCTTCAAAGCCATAAAATACTGTTCTTTGTAATACAACCATTCCCTGATTGATAATCGTAATCATGGTTGCATTATTGTCTAATTTTACAGAACAGCAGATATTATTTCCTACCGCTTTATGCATCATCTGGAAAATACTGTTTCCCACATAATCAAGTGCTGTATGTTCCAGGGAGCAGAAATCTGCCAGCTCTTCATAAGACTGTACCAGATCTCCCGGCACAGCAAATACATATAATTTTCTCTTCTTTACCGTGTCCTGCTGTACCACACCTTCATTCCGGTATACCAGCTGGTACCGGGATAAATCTACCGGGAAGAAATCTGCTGAATTTGTATTCAGGAAATCCTTGATACGGTTTTCTTTTATCATCGGAATCAGCACTTCACGGCTTGCTATCTTACCGGAATTAACTACGAATAAAGTTTTCCGTGTCTTAATCTTATTTGCATCCAGAAGCTTATGTAAGGCTGTGCGGAATTCCTCACTCTTACGCACACCGGCTTCTCCAATTACACCTACCGGAGTCTGAAAGCTAAAGCTTCGATATACTTTCGGATTCTTCACCCGGTAATCCATCTCCAATACATGGGTTACATCAACACCTATTTCTATACTTAATATCTTCATCCTTCACTCACCTTTCGTGATTATAACTGGAAAGCATACCTATGCTTCATACACTTTCCACTTATAATCACTCTTTTCTACATAAAAAGTCCCAGATACCAGTCTATCATCCCATTCCCCCACAGGGCGGCAATAAATATCCCGACCGATAAATATGGACCCAGCGCCAGCATTCTGCCGGCACCACAGACCTTCATCCGGAACAGATGCACCACAGAACCCGCAATACATCCCATCACAAATGCAAGAATAATCAACTTCCATCCGAGAAGCAGCCCGGCAGCCGCCATCAGCTTGATGTCTCCACCACCGATTGCTGCTCCTCTGGTAAGAAGTGATAATAACAGCAAGAACAAGCTTACTGCAAAGAAACCAATCATCAAGGTTCCTCTGTCCCCTTTTCCAAATACGCACCGGATAACCCCCAGTACAAACAGGAACACATTGATTCCAAAAGGAATCTCATAGGTGCGGTAATCTATCACACTAAGTACGATTAACGCAGAAGTCATAAGGCAGTATAAAATACTGTCCCAGCTAAAATCTGTTGCATAAAATACAACTACATAAAGGATTCCATTGAGTGCTTCGACGATAGGGTACTGCTTTGACAGCTTCGAACCACAGTAACGGCATTTTCCCTTTAAGAAAAGATAACTGAACAGCGGCACTAAATCATACCATTTCAACCGGTGCCCGCAGCTCATACAGTGGGAACTCTCCCGGACGATATCTTCTTTCTGTGGTATCCGGTAGATACAGACATTTAAGAAGCTTCCGATGACAATTCCATATATGAAAATAAATACTGTGATGAGTGCAGGCATTGGTGTCATGGTATGTAGTGTCCTTTCTTAGCTCAGCGGATTATTTTGTCCACTTATCTTTATCCACTCCGTCAATGGATGGAGAAATCTTGGTATCTTTTGCAGGATCATACGCTTTGCCATCCTCACTTGCTGGTGCAAGATATACAGCAACCGCACCCTTGTCATCACAGCTATACATAAATAAATAGCTAGAATCTACTTTACATGTAGGTGCTGCTTTTCCCATTTCTAATGCCTCTGCAACATCATCTGTTACTTCATGCTTATTTCCATCATAACTCATACCTGTCGGTGCTGTTCCCTGGGAATCTGCATACTGAGCTGCTACTGCATTGTAGATATTCTCTGCCTGCTGGATATCTCCGGATACTTTGGAGCTGCTGATGTACTTAACAAACTGAGGAATTAAAATTCCTGCTAAGATTGCCATGATGGCAATAACGATGATTAACTCAACTAATGAAAAGCCTTTGTTGTTCTTTCTGTTTCTAATCTTGTTCATAATGCTATTCTCCTTCTTGTATAAATATAAATATTTTATCTTAAAATTCCGCCCCTATTACGGAACCTTAATTCGTTTTACATGTTGCCGAGCTGGTTGTACATCGAAAGCATCGGTGCATAAATTGCTGCAATCAGAATGACTACGATAATTGCCATAACTACGATAATCATTGGTTCCATTGCCGCCATAACCGTCTGGGTAGTCATCTCAACCTCTTCATCATAATAATCTGCCAGCTTGTCTAACATGCCCTCAATATCACCGGTTTCCTCACCGATAGAAAGCATGTGGATTACCATAGGCGGGAACAGTCCGCCCTTCCGCAGCGGTTCTGATAACGGAACACCCTTTGCCACTTCCTCTCTTGCCGACTGCAATTGCAGCTGGAAGTGACGGTTCTTCATCAGCTTGGTGACTGCATCAATTCCATGAATCAATGGAATTCCTGCATACATTAAAGTACTTAATGTACGGGCAAACTGTGAAGAATATGTCTTTATGTTTAACTTGCCAAACATTGGAAGCTTCATGGCCATTTTGCCAAAGAACAGCTTTCCGCTCTCTGTCTTGCGCCATTCCCGGATACCAAGCACAATCAGCAGGATTCCTCCCACGAAAAGATACCAGAATTTTGTAATTACATGGCTCATGCTCATCATTGCCCGGGTGATGCCCGGCAGCTGCATGCCTGCCTGCTCAAAGGTTGCTGCATATCCCGGTATTACCTTTACTACCATCAGAATGACGATTAATACTGCCACAATCAGCAGTACCACCGGATAAGCCAGTGATTTTTTCATTAAACCGGACAGTTTTGCCGTCTTATCAAACTGCACTGCCATACGGCTGAAGGAAAGCTCGATATTACCGGAGGTCTCTCCTGCCGCCACCATATTCACTAGCATTTCCGGGAAAATCTCTCCCTGATGTCCCATAGCTTCGGATAGTGTCTGTCCTTTTTCCACTTCGGTACGTACTTCATGAAGTGCAGCGGAAAGCCTCTTATTTTCCGTCTGTTCCTCTAACATTCCAAGGGCATCAATTACCGTAACCCCGGCTTCTATCATACTGACAAACTGCCGGCAGAACACGCTTAAATCCCTTGGTTTTACTTTCCGCCCAAAGCTTAATTTAATATCCTTTTCCAACATTCCGACTTCCTTTATGGATATTAAAGTAAGTCCGTTTTTCTTAAGCTGGGCTGCTGCCTTGTTCTGATTTTCTGCATCAATGGTTGCCTTCTTCTCTTTTCCCATGGCATCCACTGCTATATATGAATAACTGGGCACCTTCTCATCCCCCTTACAGTATATTTATCGGTTAAATTTCAAATTTGTTAACCATTTTTCTCATTCTACGGTATCCACGGAAGCTGCTGTTAACAGTTCCCTGCAGATGCTCCGCAGTTTAGAATAGCGTTACCTTCTGCTGCATAACTGCCGGCTCCTGTGCAAAACTTACGGCATCTTCTGCTGATATCTTATTCTGCATATAAAGGTCATAAATAGCATCATCCATTGCCTGCATGCCAAGCTTCTTGCTGGTCTGTATCATAGACTGTATCTGGAAGCTCTTTCCTTCACGTATCAGGTTACGGATTGCCGGAGTGGCAAGCATGACCTCGTAAGCTGCCACACGTCCACCGCCTTCCTTTGGAAGAAGCTGCTGGGCGATAATTCCTTCAATAACACCTGACAGCTGTATCCTGGTCTGCTGCTGCTGATGCGGTGGAAACACGTCAATGACACGGTCAATGGTTGCTGCTGCACTGTTGGTATGCAGGGTTGAAAATACCAGATGTCCGGTCTCTGCCGCCGTAATCGCAATACTGATTGTTTCTAGGTCACGCATCTCCCCCACCAGAATTACATCCGGGTCTTCACGCAATGCGGCGCGAAGTGCTGACGCATAACTCTTACTGTCGTAACCGATTTCCCTCTGCAATACAATTGACTTGCTGTGAGGATGCAAATACTCAATCGGGTCTTCCAGTGTAATAATTGTCTTAGCATATGTTTCAGAAATAATATGTATCAAAGACGCCAGTGTGGTAGATTTACCACTTCCGGTCGGTCCTGTTACCAATACCAGCCCACGCTTGCGGTTGGTCAGGTCAACCACAGATGGTGGAATACCAAGCTGCTTTGCTTCCGGTATCTCAAACGAGAGTATACGGAGTGCTACCGCATAAGTACCTCTCTGACGGAACACATTAAAACGCACCCTGTGAAAGCCTGCGATAGAATACGCAAAATCCAGTTCTCCATTTTCCTTCAGCTCTGCCTTCTGCTCTTCCGTCAACAGCGGTTCTATCATTTCTTCTATTTCAAATGGTTTTATCTTCTCATCTGATGCAGGAACCAGTTCTCCATCAATCCGGAACATCACCGGGCTTCCCGGTGCAAGATGGATATCGGATGCCCCTTTTTCATTTCCTTCCCGCAAAAACATTTCTATTCTGTTCATTGTAAAATCCCCAGTTCTCCTTAATCCTCAGCAGATACTCCCACCAGCTCTGACACAGAAGTAATTCCTTCTAAAACTTTACGTCTGGCTCCCGCTGCAAGAGTTTCCATTCCATTTTCTACTGCCAGATGTTTGATTTCGGCAGTGGAAGCATCTTTTGCTATAGCGTCTTTCATTTCCGTGCTGATTTCCATCATCTCATAGACACCGATTCTGCCCTTATATCCTGTATTGGCACACATCGGGCAGCCCTTTGCTTCAAAAATCATCGTCTCATCCAAATCATCCAGATTCAGAAGCTTGCGTTCGTATTCTGTCGGCTTATGCGGCTGTTTACAGTTCGGACAGAGTCTCCGCACCAGACGCTGGGCAATTACACCAATTATGGAATCCGCAAGGAGGTATCCCTCTACGCCCATATTTAACATTCGGGTAATGGTTCCTGCCGCACTGTTGGTATGCAGGGTACTTACTACCAGATGTCCAGTAATAGAAGCCTGTACCGCAATCTCTGCAGTTTCTTCGTCTCGGATCTCTCCAATCATGATAATATCCGGATCCTGTCGCAGGATTGAACGCAGTGCAGATGCAAAGGTCATATCCGCTTTGGCATTTACCTGTACCTGATTGACGCCGTCCAGATTCGCCTCTACCGGGTCTTCTACTGTGATAATATTAATATCCTCTGTATTCAGTTCAGAAAGTGCTGTGTAAAGCGTCGTTGATTTACCACTTCCGGTTGGTCCTGTTACCAAAAGGATTCCATTCGGATGCTTTAACATACGATCAAAGCTTTCCAGCTCCCCCGGGGTAAATCCAAGTTCCCTCTTATCCTTGGTCAGTGCTTTCTTCTGTGCAAGACGAAGTACACACTTCTCTCCATAAACCGTTGGCAGGATTGATACACGGATATCATATTCCACACGATCTACCACAAGGGTAATTCGTCCATCCTGTGGTTTTCTTTTTTCTGATATATCCATGCCGCCAATAATCTTGATACGTGCTGTAATTGCATTCAGAAGCCGGATGTCGTAGCTCGCCTTCTCATATAACACACCATCAATCCTGTAGCGGATTCTTACACGGCTTTCCAATGCTTCTATATGTATATCACTGGCACGCTGTCTTGCTGCCTGCTCAATCATGGCATTTACCAGAAGGACAATCGGGGAATTTGCAATATCTTCATCATTCTCCTTCTCCTGTTCCCTCTGCTCTTCCTGCCGGCGCTCCAGTGCATATGCCTCAGCCACCTTCCTTGCTTCACTGCTTCCATAGAAACGGTCAAGGGTAAGCATAATATCATGGGTTGTGGCAATTACCGGTGCGACCTGCAGATTAGTAATAATAGAAAAATCATCAATTCCACGCATATCCATCGGGTCGGCCATTGCCACACGGACTTCATTCATATTATTCGGTGAAAAGCCAATTGGTACCATGACATATTTTCTCAGAACTGCCACGTCCACCAGCTTTAGCACATTTTCTTCTATCTGTATTCCACTAAGCGAGACTATTTCCAGTCCAAGCTGGCTTGACAGTGCCTTGGCAATATCCGTCTCATTGGTATAACCCAGCTCTACCAGAACCTCACCCAGCCGCTTTGTAGTCCCCTTTTTCTTCTCTAATGCATCTGAGAGCTGCTCATCTGTAATAATCTGTTCCTCAATCAGCATATCCCCCAGACGTTTCTTCTGTCTGCTTTCCATTCTCTGCCACTCTCCAAATCATTCTTCACATATCATGATGTGACAAAAATCATCATTATTTTATTATAGCCATTCTTTATATGCTTTTCAACAAAATTTCTATTTTTATTCGCTTTTTTTCGTAATTTTTGTCTATTTTTTTGTGTTTTTAAGTAAAATTCAGGGATAGACAAATGTCTCTTTTGTACAAGAAACACGGTCTATCCCTCATATAGCTTCTATATCAGACATTAAAACAGCTTCCACCGATAAACTCACGGATAATCGAATTGTTATTGATATTATCTGCCGGTACCGGAAGGAAATAATCTAAGAACTTCAGCAGCCGCTTCGCTTCAAGATACTCCGGGCAGTCCCGTTCAATTGCAAACAGCAATGGCTCTGCATACTGTTTTAGCACAGCAAGTTCATAAATTAAAGCTGAATTAAACATTACATCAGCACCTTCCTGAAATGGGAAGATATTTTTTTCTTCTCCCCGCCTTACCGAATCCCACATGGCAATGGTCTCCCTCGCTGATGTAGCCCTGGTTCTTGCATCCCTTACAATTCTCCGGATCAGTCTGCCATCTGTCGTCGGCAGGCAGTTATGTTCATCAATATCCAGCTGGGTCAGCGCACTGATATAAATACGGAATTTGCTTTCCTGCGGCAGAGAGTAGGAAAGCCTGTCATTCAGTCCATGGATGCCTTCAATAACAAGTACATCTTCCTCTCCAAGCTGCATCATTCTGCCTTTTGCTTCCCGTTTTCCGGTTTTAAAATTAAATACCGGCAGTTCCGTTGCATCTCCATTTAAAAGACTTGTCATATCATTATTAAAACGGTCAATATCCAATGCCTCCAGGCATTCGAAATCCAGTTTTCCATCTGCATCTTTCGGTGTCTTATCCCGGTCTACATAAAAATCATCCAGCGGAACCGGATGCGGTTTCATGCCATGGGCGGCAAGCTGTATGGACAGCCTGTGGGAAAACGTTGTCTTCCCGGAAGAGGACGGACCTGCTATCATAATGAATTTCTTATGATGTCCCTCTTTAATCTGCTCTGCCAGCTGTCCTATTTTCTGTTCCATCAGAGCTTCCTGTATCAGAATTATTTCCTGTATTCTGCCGGCAGAAACTGCATCATTCAAAGCTCCTATGGTTCCTACTCCCATGGTATGTCCCCACTCTGACGCTTCTTCCAGTGTCAGGTACAGTTTATCCGATGGGGCAAAAACATCCACCGTCCTGGTATCTTTTCCCGGAAAGAGTAGCATAAAACCTTCTTTATATAATGTCAGGTCAAAATATTTCAGATAACCGGTAGACGGTACCATATATCCATAGAAATAATCTTTGTAATGATCCAGCTCATAAATATTGACTCTTGAGCTTCTCCGGTAGCGGAACAGTCTTTCTTTATCGGTCATTCCCAGTCTCCGGAAGAGTTCTACTGCATCTGCCGTCGGCAGACTGTGCTTTTCAATCAGAAAATCGGCTTCTACCAGACGCTGCATCTCCTGCTTTAAATTCCTTAACATCTGTTCATCGACAGCTACCCATTCTGCCTGCTCTGATGCTCCGTTCTTTTCCTCATTCCGCTTCAGTTCACAATAATATCCCTGGGCAATGGAATGCATGATACGGACCGTAATCTTTTCTTCCCCATAAAGATTATGCACTGCCTTCTGCATCAGTAACGCCGTACTTCTCCGGTATGCTTTCCTTCCATCCTTGTCTGCTGTTGTAATAAAGGTAAGATTTCCCGATTCTACCTTCTCACGCAGCTCCCGCAGGCGGTTGTTCACCAGCACCAGGACAATATCATCCGAAAACTGTTTCTGATATTCCTTGGCAAGCTGCTTGTATGTGGTTTCCGGCACATACTCCCTTACATTTCCGTGAATATTAATTCTACATCTAATTTCTCCCATAGTAGTCCCCCATTTCTTTGATTACTATTTATACAATATAGGAAAACGGAGATTGTAACTTCTGGCTGTATATGTTCAGTTCCGGTAATTTTTCCTTGAAATATTCTGCCATATAGGTTACAAAAATATGCTCCAATCCATAATGTCCTGCATCTAAGATACTTAAGCCTCGGGCTGCTGCGTCGATTCCCGTATGGTGGTCAATATCTCCCGTTATCAACACCTGGGCACCCTTTGCAATCGCTTCATCCACTTCACTCTTTCCGGAGCCGGGGCAAATTGCTGCACGCTGTACCATGCGGCTGGTATCACCAAATACTTTTACCGCTTCTGTCTGAAACCGGCTTCTTACAATCCTGCCGCAATCCTCAAGGCTTATCTGCTGCGGCAGCATTCCTACTTTACCGATACCACAGGATTTTCCCTGCCACTCCCCGGTTACTTCCAATGGTTCTGTCTCCATTAGTTCCATGTAATCTGCTGCAAGGTCCGCCATGACGCAGATATCAAAATTCGTATGCATCGCACAGTAAACCATATCCTGCTGTGCCAGTCCGTAAATTCTTCTGCCGATAAAATCACTGGTAAGAATATTTTTTATTCCACCAAAGATTAACGGATGATGCGTCAGTATCATATCAGCCTTAAGTTCTTTTGCTTCCGCAATTACTTCATCGGTTGCATCTACCGCCAGATAGATACTGTTTATCTCTTTCCCCCATCTGCAGACCTGAAATCCTGGATTATCCCATTCACAGGCCATTGCTACAGGAGCAAGTGTCTCTAATATTTCCCGTATCTGTTCACACTTCATATATTTTCTCCCATGATACGCTCTGCTTCTTCTATCATTGCAAGTTTCTCTTCCAGTTCTTTCTGCCGTTCAAAGCGTCTTGTACTGCCATCTTCTTTCTGCTGCAATTCATCCTGTTGCGTTGCAGATTGTTGCAGCAATTCTGGTTTCTGCAATACAGTTTGCTCCGGCATAAGCTTCTGGATTTCAAGTTTCTTTAAGATTTCCGAGAACTGCTGTCTCTGTTTTGTTAAATATTGTTTTAATATTTCATTTTTTGTCTGCAATAAATATCCACCATAACGAAAAGCAACATCCGTCAACGGTGCTGCTTTTCCCGGTACGCATCTTAACATCACGTAATATTTGCCTTCTTCTTCCACCATATCTTCTTCTTCAATGTGAAAGCCTTCCGCATAAATATAACGGCGTACCTCTTCTATTTCAGACTGTGGCTGTAACACAAGATTATTCATCTTCTTCCAGACTTCCGGATGCTCTGCAAGAATCCGTTTTGTCAACGCTCCACCCATTCCGGCGATTACCACGCCATCGGCTTCGGATGGAGCCAGTGCCGTAAGTCCATCGGACAATCTGGTTTCTATGTAATCTTCTAAATGAACTTCCCGGATATGCTCCTCTGCCCGAAGAAGCGGACCCCGGTTCACATCCATTGCAATGGCATGCCCAATACATTCTGACTGAATCAGATAAATCGGAACATAACCATGGTCACATCCTACATCTGCAAGGCAGGTGGTATTCTGAACCAATGCTGCAACTGCCTGCATTCTTTTTGAAAGTTTATTCATATATTACTCCAGATAGTCCTTTAATTTGCGGCTTCTGCTTGGATGACGCAGTTTACGGAGTGCCTTTGCTTCAATCTGACGGATACGCTCCCTGGTTACATTGAATTCTTTTCCAACTTCTTCCAGTGTACGGGCACGTCCATCTTCCAGACCAAAACGAAGGGTTAATACCTTCTGCTCCCGCTCGGTCAGTGTTCCAAGCACTTCCTCCAACTGCTCTTTTAACAGGGTAAATGCTGCTGCATCAGCAGGTACCGGTACATTATCATCCTGAATGAAGTCTCCTAAATGGGAATCTTCCTCTTCACCGATTGGAGTCTCTAAAGAAACCGGCTCCTGGGAAATCTTTAAGATTTCGCGTACACGGTCTACCGGCATATTCATTTCTGCTGCAATCTCTTCCGGGGTCGGTTCACGTCCCAACTCCTGCAGTAACTGTCTGGAAACGCGGATCAGTTTGTTGATGGTCTCAACCATATGAACCGGGATACGGATGGTTCTTGCCTGGTCTGCAATGGCTCTTGTGATTGCCTGACGAATCCACCATGTTGCATAGGTAGAGAACTTATAGCCTTTCCGGTAATCGAATTTTTCAACGGCTTTAATCAGACCTAAGTTACCTTCCTGAATCAGGTCTAAGAATAACATACCACGTCCTACATAACGTTTTGCAATACTTACCACCAGACGAAGGTTGGCTTCTGCCAGACGTTTCTTTGCTTCCTGGTCTCCTAATTCCATTCTCTTTGCCAGCTCGATTTCTTCTTCTGCACTTAAAAGAGGTACTTTACCGATTTCCTTTAAATACATACGGACCGGATCCTCAATGGATACGCCGTCCGGTACCGATAAATCAATCTTTTCTACCTCTACCTCGTCTTCGTCATCTAAGATGATATCGTCATCGATATCGTCATCATCCATGATTCGAAGCACATCAATGTTATTGGTCTCAAGGAAGTCTAAGATTTTCTCAAACTCATCTGCATCCAGTTCCATGTCCTTGAAGAACTCGCTGATTTCCTGATACTCAAGGCTGTTCTTTTTCTTCTTTGCCAGTGCAAGGAGTTCCTGGAGTTTTTCCTGCAATTTTGCTTTTTTCTCCTCAATGCTCATCTTTTCGTCTTTTGCTGCCGGAGCACTTTTTGCAGCTTTTGTTGTCTTTTTCGTAGTCTTTTCCATCTTTTCATCCATTTTCTTGTTCATCCTCTCATGATTCGTCATATAAACGGGACTAAATAGTATTTTGTCCTCAATCTATAGAAATATGCATTTTCTCCATATTCTGCAAGGTTCTCTTATCTGCCACAATCTGTTGCAAGCCCTGTATATCCGTAGGTTCTAAGTGTGCCGAACGGCAGGAGATGCTGTTATCCTTCACCCGCAGAATCGTCTCTTTTAACGCCTTATCCCGCTCTGCAGCAGAATCTACTTCATGGATTCTCGCATGGAAGAGCTCTGCAACTTCCCGCTGTTCCTCTTCTTCTGCAAATAAACTAATAATCTGTGCCGGATTGACAGTACCCGACTTCTTCTGCTCATAAAGAAGCTCTGCCACCTTACGGAAAATGTCTTCCGTAAAATCTTCCGGTGTAATGATATCTTTGATTTTATCGTACAGATTATCATATTCTATGAGCCAGGTCAAAAGCAATTTCTGGGACTGCTTCATGCCGTCCTCTTTCTTATGCTTCTTCTCATTCAGCCCACTCTTAAGCGGTGTCCGCTCTTTTACAAGTCCTCCCTGGGTGCCCAGCTGGTTTACCAGATTCCGGAGTGCTTCAAAGCTCATATGATATTTATCCGCCACAGCTTCCATATAATTGTTCCGTTCCAGTTCCGTGGTAAAATCAAGCAGTTTCTTTGCCACTTCTGTCTGGAATGCGGTCTTTCCTTCCGGGTCCTTCATATCATATTTCTGCTCTAAAATCCTGATTTCAAACATAAAGCTGTTTTCTGCCGCATCAATCCGCTTCTGGTATTCTTCCGCTCCAAGTGCCTTGATGAATTCATCCGGGTCTTTGTACGGCTTCATGTTGATGACTTTGGCAGTCAGCCCTACTTCTTTTAAAATCGGGATTGCACGAAGTGCCGCCTTAATTCCGGCGCCATCGCTGTCGAAGGTAAGATAAACCTCCTTCGTATATCGCTTCAGCAGACTGGCATGTCCACTGGTAAACGCGGTTCCTAAGGATGCCACTGCATTGTCAAAGCCTGCCTGATGCAGCGCAATCACATCCATATAGCCTTCACATAAGAGCATCTGCGGTTTCTTGGTCTGTCTTGCGAAATTCAATGCATACAGATTCCGGCTCTTATCAAAGACTTTGGTCTCCGGCGAATTCAGATACTTCGGTTCGCCGTCTCCCATGACTCGTCCACCAAATCCGATTACTTTATTATGCACATCCATAATCGGAAACATGGCACGATTCCAGAATTTATCATGTCCACCCCGGACTTCGTCAATGGACACAAGACCGGATTCCTTTAAGATTGCATCATCATATCCAAGCTTTCTTAAATAGCGGTACAAATCATCACTGTATTTATCCGAATAGCCAAGCCCAAACTTCTGCATGGTGGCATCCGATAATTCTCTCTTTTTAAAATATTCATACGCCTGTTTTCCGTGTCCACTCCTCAGCAGCATATAATAATATTTGCCAGCTGCCTTGTTAATCTCTAACAGAATCTGGCGTTTGTCTGCTTCTTTCTTTGCCTGGGCACTCATTTCCTGCTTCGGCAGTTCGATTCCGGCACGCTCTGCCAATGCCTCCATCGCTTCCGGGAATGAAAAGTTCTCATACTGCATCAGAAAAGTAAATACATTTCCGCCTGCTCCGCATCCAAAGCAGTAATACATCTGCTTATTCGGTGATACGGAAAAAGAACCTGTCTTTTCATTATGGAAGGGGCACAGTCCAAAATACGTGCTGCCTTTTTTTGTCAACCGTACATATCCGGAAATCACATCTACAATATCATTTCTGGAACGTACTTCTTCTATTAATTCATCTGAATAATATGCCATTCCTTAATTCACCTGCCAAGCCTCGGTACAAAATATTCTGAGAATTTGGCAATTGCATACTGGTCGGTCATTCCTGCTATATAATCACATACTACCCGTTCTTCCTCTTCGCCTTCTGCAATCATATCGGTATACTGCGCCGGCATTGTCATCGGATGTTCCATATAATATGTAAACAGTTTGCTGAGTAAGCCTTCTGCCTTTGTCTCTTCGCCTTTGGCAATGGAATTGGTATATACGCTTACAAACATGAACTTCCGTAAATCCTGCATTGCCTGGAAAATTTCATCGGACATAATGATATCCGGCTTATCCATGCTGTTGGTAATAATATCATGAATCAGTGTATCCAGCCGGTCTGCCGAATTCTTTCCCAATACCTTCCGTATCTCAATTGGAATATCTTCTTCCACCATTATCTTTCCACGCACCGCATCATCGATATCATGATGAATATAGGCGATTTTATCGGAGAAACGGACGATTTTGCCTTCCAGTGTATGCGGCATCGTACTGGTCTGATGATTTAAAATGCCATCCCGCACTTCCCAGGTCAGATTCAGTCCCTGTCCGCCTTTTTCCAATTTTTCTACGATACGTACGCTCTGTTTATTATGTTTAAAACCACCGGAGCAAAGTTCATTTAACACCCGCTCTCCGGCATGACCAAATGGCGTATGTCCCAAATCATGCCCTAATGCAATGGCTTCCACCAGATCTTCATTCAGCCGCAGTGCCTTTGCAATGGTTCTGGCATTCTGTGATACCTCTAAGGTATGCGACATACGGGTACGATAATGGTCACCCTTCGGTGTTAAGAACACCTGCGTCTTATTCTTCAGACGGCGGAATGCCTTACAGTGGAGAATACGGTCTCTGTCTCTCTGGTATACGGGACGTATATCACAAGGTGCCTCCGGATAATCCCGTCCTTTGGAATTCTCGCTTAATGCTGCATAAGGCTTAACATCTCATGCTCCATGCGCTCCATCCGTTCCCGAATTGTCATATCCTTATCTTCTCCCTTCCTGTCACATCACCATTTCATGATGTAAATGCACTGCCATCATCTTTACCATTATGAGGACGTCATTCGACCTCTGCTATTATAATTCTGTGTCCACCTTCAAATTTCCTTTATTTTTTACAAAATTTCATAATATTTTTTCTAATACTTTCCAATGCGCTTCGAAATCGCCCTTGCTACCTTATAAACCGGATTCTCCATCTTCTTTGCCACCTGTTTTAATTCCTGCCGGATGGCAATGGACTGCGGGCAGTGTTTCTCACATTTTCCGCACTGACGGCATTTTGAAGCATTGGTCGGATTTGTCTTTAAAGTGGTACACATAATATATGCCTTCATACCGGAATAAAAGCTGTCGGTATAGCGTGTATTATATGCTGCAAAACAGGTTGGAATATCTACTCCATGCGGGCATGGCATACAGTAGCCGCAGCCGGTACAAGGTACCTTCATATGCTGGTTAATGGATTTCTTTACCTTTTCAAAGATTTCCAAGTCTTTCTCTGTTAATGCATCTGCTGTGGCATCCGATGCTATCCGCACATTTTCTTCTACCTGTGCAATATCATTCATTCCGGAAAGTACCACAGTTACTTCCGGATGATTCCATATCCAGCGGAGTCCCCATTCTGCCGGGGAACGATGTGGTTCTGCGGATGCAAATATGGCTCTGGCATCCTTTGGCAGTGCGTTGACCAGTCTTCCTCCCCGCAGCGGTTCCATGATAATCACCGGAATTCCCTTTGCTGCTGCATATTTTAAGCCTTCTGTTCCTGCCTGGGTATGCTCATCCATATAGTTATACTGTATCTGGCAGAAATCCCAGTCATAAGCATCTATAATCTTCTTAAACTGATTTGCTCCTCCATGGAAAGAAAAACCGATATTTCCAATCTGTCCTGATTGTTTCTTCTCTGCAATCCAGTCCTGTATACCAAGTTCTGTAAGACGCTCCCATGCTGCAATATCATTTAACATATGCATCAGATAATATTCCACATGATCCGTCTGAAGGCGTTCTAACTGCTCCTTAAAATACCGTTCCATATCCCCTTCTGCTTTTATGTAATAATGCGGCAGTTTGGTTGCAATCTTCACTTTATCCCGATAGCCTTTTGCCAAAATTTTCCCAGACAGGCTTCACTTCCACCGTAAGTATATGCGGTATCAAAATAATTGACCCCGGCTTCCACTGCCGCTGCCATCTCCCGCTCTGCCTTTTCCTGGTCGATTGCGGTTCCTTTCTTAGAATAACGCAGGCAGCCATAGCCTAAGATGGACAGCTGGTCTTTGTTTCCCGGATTTTCTCTATATTGCATGTTTATTCTCCCTTGCACTTGTTGTTATGGCTGCTGCGAAATGGAAAATGATAATAAGGATATCTTACCACTGCTTTGACGGGATGCGCCTTTTGTTCACCTATAGCGAATACCACTCCGGCTGCAAGGGGGTCTAATAATTTTAGGACAATTCTTTTATATATGGCAAACGGTGCAAAGTCACATCCATGTTCCTCTGCACCTCGCTGGTACATCCCTGTACCAGCGTTGCCTGGTATTACCAAAATTCTAAGAGCCCCTAGCAGCCTGCGCAAATGTATTCGTCTACAGGCGAACAGAAGACTGCATCCTGACAAGTATTAAGAAAACAGACATCCCTATTTATCATTTCTCCATTTCGCAGTCACCGATTCTGCATAAGTTGCCGGGTGATGATATTTTCATACCACCACCCGGCACATATACTGTCATTATAAAGCTATCGGGAAAGTTTTGCAAGAATCACTCCCGCTCCTTTATCTTTTTAAATCCATCGGTCATGTCATAGGATGTAATGTTATCATAAATCCAGAGGTAAAATACATTGCCACTATACATTCCACGGACATTCTCGTAATTGGCTCCGTTAATACCCGGAATTTCTGCCTGTTTCTTAAAGGCTCCGTTTTCATAGGAATATATCTGATAGGTCTGTTTTATTCCGCTGCCGCTATAATCCTCACAAACCAGACCGATTAAATTCTTATCCTTTGAAATGATGACACTCTTATAATCATATAATGCTTCGCTATAATCTACATCCTTTAATACCAGCTTTGCCTCTTCGATTACTTCTCCCGGATTTTCTATATTAAACATGGAAATCTTAATGTTTTCTATATTTCCGGTCTTCTCATCAGATTCGTAGCCGATTCCCAGTAAGTGTGTATCATCCCAGAAATGCAGATATTCGGAGAAGCCGGTCACCTTGAGTTCGCCGATAATTTCCGGTTTTGCCGGGTCTGATAAATCCACGGTAAACAGCGGGTCGGTATTCCGGTAGGTTACAAAGTAACCAGTGTTTCCCATAAAGCGGGCGGCATAGATTTCTTCTCCCGGTGCAATGCCCGTCAACTGTCCGGTTAATTTCAAGTTCTCATCCAGAATATAAAGTGCATTCACCTCATCCTCTGTACTATAATCGGTGGTCAATACCCTGAGATATCCATCACTGGCATTGATTGCAAAGGTATCTCTGACATAACCCCTTACTGCCGTTGCCGCCACACCACTGATTCTGCCCTCATCCAGTGCAAATTTTGCAATATTGGTAATCATTGCCCCATCATAATCTTCCTCATATAAATACAGGGCATCTTTGCTGATATAAGTCTGGGCATATCCAGAGATTACAAGCTTACTGTCCAGCACTTTATCCGGCTTATTTACATCCAGTGAAGAAACCAGTATACCACTTTCTCCTGATGACTCCGGCAGATAAATTTCACCGGCGGCAACCTTTTCTCCATTTACCTTCGGAATCACTGAGGTATATTCCTTTTCTACATATCCCACCACATCGGATGTCATATGATACTGTGTAAAAAGATAGACTACATCTCCGATTTTCCGGGAAGTATTATAATAACCATCCTGGATTAATCTTCCTTCAAATTCCGGATTCCTGCGGTCTACGATACTGTATACCTGAATCTGTGTGGTGCTTTTTCCATTCATTTTATAGCAGAATGCACTGTCTTCAGAAGCATCTGATACAGCAATTTCTTCATCTGAGCTTTCTTTATCTGAGTTTTCCTTATCAGAGCCAGCTTTGCTGCTTTCGCCCAAGGATGTCTCATAGCCCTGCACAACCAGAATCAGCTGGTCTCCATCCACATAAATTTCCATCACCCGGTCTGCTGCGCCACAGTCTTTCGGGAGAAATCGTGTTACTTCTTCTAATTTTCCATCCCGGATATCCGTTATAACAATGTATTTATCCTCTACCGTATAAATGTAACTGCCATCAATTTTAGCAATATCACTCTCGTCTACACCTTCCATCTGCAGATTTGTCGTAGAATAATCTTTTCCGCCTTCCTTGCTGCTCTCCAGCAAATCGGCATCGGCACTTCCGTACTTAGCTTCATCACTGTAGTAATATTCGTCACTGCCGGAATTCATGCTCCCGATGCAGCTTCGCTTGTCTCCGCACTTGTTTCCAGATCTTCTATCCAATTCTGCTGATACCCCTTAAGAAGGGTCTGATATACCTCCTTATAATCCGATGCAGGATGATACATTGTTCCAAGAGCTGCCACATCCACATACCCTGTTTCATCTGCTTCTCCCACAGTCTGCTGCGTATCTGTCATTGCTACGGAATCCGTCTGCCCTGTACCGGAATTCTTATCGAAACGGGTCACTGTTATATAAATTCCGCTGCATACTACCAGTGCCAGCACTGCCACCATACTTCCAAGTCTGCGCCATGGAATTATTTTCTTCGATTTTTTCGGTTCCAAGTGCTGATTTTCCTGCTGCTGTTTTGCTTTCTGTTCCTGTAATTGTTTTTCTATCTGTTCCGGTTTCAGAGTCTCTGGTATCTCTATCTCTTCCGCCGCTTTTCTTAACTGGGTTAAAATCTCCTGTTCATTCATACCGTCACCTCCATCTCATCTGAATTTTCTGTTGTTTTTCAGACTTTTTGCATATCTTCCGTTTCTCACTTCCAATATTTCTCCACCATTTTCTTTATTCCCCGGCTCTCTTTTGAGCGGACGGTATTTTCGTTAAGGTCTAACAGTTTTCCGATTTCCTTGCTGCTATACCCACAGAATAAATGCATGGCGATAATCATTCGTTCCTCGGAAGGCAGCTCAAAGAACAGGCTCCGCACTGCTGCATGCTCATCCATTCCGGATTTTCCCAGATGCTCTAAAAGCTCCGGTGTCAGCTCTTCCGGACGGGTCGCATACTCTTTTAATTTACGTTTGCACTTATTACTTAAAATACGGAATATCCACGCCCGGAACGCTTCTGTCTTTCGAAGCTCCCCGATTTGTGCAAATGCATCTGTCACGGTATCGCTGACCACATCCTGTGCATCCTGCGGATGCTTCAGCACATATAACGCAAAGCGATACAAGTCCTGATAAACGCCTTCATATAATTGTGCAAATGCACCGGTATCCCCACTTTGTGCCCTGCACACCAGCTGCAGTTCCTGCTCCATATGCTCACCCTATACCTTCCTAAGTCCTTTCCTTTGACCGGTCTCATATATATAGTGTCGCTGAATTCCATTCTGTTGCATATATTTTTAAATTTTTAAAAATAGCAGTACTCTTCACCGAATACAGATGCTGTCTAAGTGCTGTAAAGGGCACTAAGAATTTCGAAAAATCATTTTTATATCCGGCAACCGGTGCAAAGTCACATCCATGTTCCTATGCACCTTGCCGGCACATCCTTGTGCCGGCATTGCCTAATATCTAACGAAATTCCAAGTGCCCTTAACAGCCCTTAAAATGCATCTGCACTTCGGCGAACACTCCTGCTATTCTTCAAAATTCAAAAAAACATATTTATAACTGGCTGATTACCAGCACATCATTTTCACGAATCACAGTATTTCCGTTCGGTATCACAACCTTCTCATTCCGCTTTAGAACAAGAACCAGCTTCTCTTCTCCCAGTTTTATTCTGGATAATGGCTTTCCAATCCACTTGCTGTCTTTTTCGATTGGGATTTCTGTCAGACAGATGCCAAGATTTTCTTCCGGAGATAAAGCACTTAAGACAATCTTGTCTCCGGCAAGCACTACCGTGTTGCCATTTGGAATGATACGCTCCTCGCCTCTTAGAATCAGCACCAGTAATAAATCCGGCAGGGAAGTAAGGTCTTTTATCTTGCGGTTCTCCCATGGATGTCCCGCCTTGATGCTGATTTTAACAAACTCCACCGGCATTTCATCGGAGTAGTCACTGAAGGTCTTCATGACGTTGCCATTTTCGTCTATCATGTCAAGCTTCTTTGCCACCAGTCCAAGCAGTGTACCCTGAATACTGATAGAGAACAGGACAATGAAAATAACTATGTGGAACAAATCATTTTTCGTATATGCTGGGCTTACTGTTGCCATAATTGCAAATACTATGGATGCCGCTCCACGAAGCCCCGCCCAGGACACCAGAAGCTGCTGCTTTACCGGGCAGCGGAATGGCATCAAGATAGCAAATACAGAAACCGGCCTTGCCACAAATGTTAAAAATACCGCAATTGCCAGTGCAATCGGCAGTATCTTCGGCAGCTGGGATGGATATGCCAGCAGACCAAGCAGGAAGAAAATCAGCATCTGCATCAATCCGGTGATTCCGTCAAAGAAATGCACCAGTGATTTTTTGTGATGAAGTGGAGTATTGCCAAGGATAATTCCGGCAATGTATGCTGCCAGATAACCATTTCCATTTATCATGGATGCCCCGGCGTAGGATACCAGTGCCATACTGAATACAAATATCGTATCAAATCCATCCGTTGCAAAATTCACTTTTTTTAAAATGAATGCTGCTGCCAGTGCCACAACTACCCCCACTAATATGCCAAAAATAATCTGCGAGAATATCATGACAACCAGCGAAGAACCACTTAATTCTCCGCTCATTATTGTTAATATAATTACGGTCAGCATATAAGAACATGGGTCATTACTACCGCTTTCCACTTCCAGCATGGATGCAGTATTGTTCTTAAGATTCAACCGTCTGGAACGAAGGATTGAAAAGACCGATGCCGCATCCGTAGAACTGATTACAGAGCCAATCAGCATACTTTCCCAGAAATCCATTTTCAATATAAAATGACAGAATGCTCCGGTTGTTACTGCGGTCAGTATAACACCCACTGTTGATAATAATACTGCTTTACCAGCCACCGGCTTTGCCTGTTTCCAGTTGGTTCCAAATCCACCGTAAAACATGATAAAGATTAAGGACACCGTACAAATCTGTTCGGCAATCGTAAAATTATCAAAAGGAATCTTTAAAATTCCATCTGTTCCAAACATCATGCCAAGAAGAATATATGCCAACAGCATTGGAATTCCCAGTTTGTTGGACATTTTATTCAATGACAGGCACAATAAAATCACTGCTGCTACCAGTAAAATATAACTTGTCATAAATACCTCTCTTTCCTGTTTTTATTTACCTGTTGCTCTTACGTCTTCTTCTATCCCCTTTTCTTTTATTACCTCTACCTATTCC
The DNA here is from genome assembly GCF_003435965.1 of Roseburia sp. AF42-8. Lineage (NCBI taxonomy): Bacteria > Bacillati > Bacillota > Clostridia > Lachnospirales > Lachnospiraceae > Roseburia > Roseburia sp. AF42-8. Next base: position 52,365 of record NZ_QTVB01000008.1, on the reverse strand, counting down.
TTCTTTTCTTCTGCCTCCATGATACTTCCTGCCTTTACCAGTCCTCTCTGCAGTGCATCCCTTGCATTCTTCCAAGGCTGCTCCTTATAACGGTAATCATTCTTACAGATGAACCATTCTAAATCATCCCGCACCCTCTCATATCCGTTAATAAAAGTCTCATTTAAAGTCATCAGAAATTCATTCAGGTATTTCTTACCCATATATTCCGGGGCACCGGAAAACAGAACTTTATAATGATTTACACAAAAGCCTTTGGATGCTGCAAACTGTTTGCGGAAGTCCTCTTCTTTTTCATATAAATAGTAAATGGTATTGATATAATTTGTAAAGCTGTGATTAATGTAATCACACACAAAGCACTTTTTCTCTTTTTCTTCCACAAAGGTAATCACCGGATGGACCGTCTGGCTCTTTTTCCTGAAAAGTACAGCTGCCTGAGGCAGTGGTGCTTTCATTGCTTTTTTTAACTCCTTAGCTGTCTTATCCATATGGGTCTTTAACATCATGGCAAGTCCTAATTTATTCGGATATTCATATAACATTTCCAAATGCTTCTGACAGAAGCCCTGTTCATCGCTCTGCTCCCGGATATCTTCCTCCATATAACTTGCACCCGGTCCAATGGTATAATTGATAGCATTTTCTTCTAATTTCTGATACATTCTGCAGACCGGACATTCGCTTTCCTCTGCAAATGCATCCTGTATTGGTATCGTATAAATCTCTGTTTTCATTTTAATCTCCTTAAAGATACACAAAAGGGTATTCCATATGCACTCCTTCGGCCTGTGGAATACCCTTCTCTTTGCAATTGTATACCGTTTATTACATCATGTTTTTCTCTACTTCTTCTTTCATGGAAGAAACGTTAAACTTACGGATATTTTCATCCAGTTCTGCTACTACAGAAGTAATTCTGGCAGTTGCATTCTTACATTCTTCTACCAAAGCTTCAAACTCGTTCATTGCCTCAGATGTATCTCTGGCACTTGTTGTATTTATCTCTGCTGCTGCAGCAAGCGAATCCATTTTCTCTTCAATGGCACTCTTATGTTCATTCAAGCCACCGACTTCTGAATTGATTCCCTGAATAGAAGTGCTGACACTTTCAATTTCATGATTCAAGGCAGTAAAGATTGTCTCTGTCTCGCGAATCTTTGCATTCTGCTGTTCAAATGCTTCTGATACTTTTCCGGTAATGTCTACACTGACATTAGAATTATCAATCAGTTCATTAACAATTTTATTAATCTGCTCTGAAGACTCTCTGGACTGGTCTGCCAAGGTACGGATTTCTTCTGCAACTACGGCAAATCCTTTTCCCTGTTCTCCTGCCCGTGCAGCTTCAATACTTGCATTTAAAGCAAGCAGATTTGTCTGGCTTGCAATTCCTGCAATAATCTCTGTTGCAGTACGAATCTGTAAGGCAGACTGATTGGTTCTGTCTGTCTGGCTCTGCACTTCATCAATAGACTGCCTGTTCTGTCTGCTGATTTCCACCAGCTGCTGCATAATCACCTCTGCTGATTCATTGCAGTCTTTCATTTTTAATGCACTGTCCGAAAGAAGTGTAATATTGCTGGCAATCACTTCAATGGCATTACCGATTTCTGCTACTTTCTGCTGTACATGCTGTGTTTTCTCTGCCTGTGAAACGGTATTATCTGTAATGGAAGCAACTTCACCGCTCACCTGATCCAACGCTTCATTCATAGTGTCAAAGGACTGGCTGAATGTCGTAGACAGTTCGCTTAATTCCCTGCTGGCTCTACGGATTCCGGTTACAATCTGTGCAAAGCTTCTTACCAAATCATTGGCAGAGCCTAACAATTTGCTGATTTCATCATTTTTTTCATTATGTTTTGGTTCTTCTAACTGAAGGCTTCCATCCGCAATCTTATCCATACTTCCAATTACAGCTTTCAGTTTTCCGGCAATTGCTACTGCAAGCCACAGGGAACCTGCCACAAATACCGCTAAAACCACAATTAAAATAATCGTTCCCACACCTGCATTTAATGCTGTATTCTGTACCAGATGCATTATGATAATTCCGGCAAGTCCAACCAGAAGAATCGGGAGTGAAATTACTGCAATTAATCCAAGTGCCAGTTTCTTTCCTATATTACTTTTTTCTGAAGATTTACGTTTTTCTGCCATTACTGCACTTCCTCCTTATAGCTCTTATCTCTTATTCTTATTCTTATGTATTATCTTTTTATCCGGTTATCTTTAAATAAGCTGCGGAAAATGCCGGCATATCGAGACCACCCTGAAATACCGCTTTTTCTCCGGTCAGCAGGTCAACTGCTTCTGCTGCTCCTGCATCAAAGGATGCATGGAAGGGATTCTCTTCCAGATTGATTGCTACAAGAATCCGCTCACCTTCAAAGCTTCTCTCAAATACAATCTGCCGGTTTGTTAAGAATACCTTTCGGTAGCTACCATAGCAAAGTGCTTTTTCCGATTTATGAACCTTCGCCAGTCTGGAAATATAATCGGTAAGTTCATTCCATTCCGGTGCTTCAAAGGAAGGACGGAGTGCTTCATCCCCGCCATTTTCCTTCTTTCCCTCTGCTGCCCATTCACCGCCATAATAGACACATGGAATGCCAGGAATTGCAAACAGCATTGCATATACCAGTGGAAGATGTTCTTTTTCCTTTAAAGTGCTTGCCAGACGGTTCACATCATGGTTATCCAGAAAATTTAATAAATGTTTGCCCTGATACATTCCACAGAAATGCTGCTCCAGGGTATAATTGATTTCAAAGAGGTTGCGGTCATTAAAGCTGGACCACATTCCCTTATATGCCTGATAATTTGTTACACTGTGCAGCATATTCTGTTCATCCAGAAGACGGTTATAATCACCATGAATCATCTCGCCCAGGAGATAAAAATCATCCTTTTTCGAATCTACGAACTGACGTAATCTTCTTACAAAATCCATATCCAGACTGTATGCAACATCCAGACGCAGTCCGTCAATATCAAATTCTTTTATCCATCCCTCTACTGCTGAAAAGATATGCCGGATTACTTCTTCATTCCGCAAATTCAGTTTTACCAGCTCATTATGTCCTTCCCAGCCTTCATAGGAAAGTCCGTCGTTATAATTATTATTCCAGCCAAAATTCACATTTGTGAACCAGTCCTTATATGGAGAATTCTCTCTGTTTTTCAGTAAATCCTGAAATGCAAAGAAGCCTCTTCCCACATGATTAAACACTCCGTCCAACACTACTTTGATATTGTTGTCATGTAATTTTCCACATACTTCTTTAAAGTCCTCATTGGTTCCAAGTCTTACATCTAACTTTGTATAATCCCTGGTATCATAACCGTGACGGTCCGATTCAAAAACCGGACAGAAATATATTGCATCCACTCCAAGCTTTACCATATGCGGAATCCAGTCTTCCACTTTCTTTATCCGATGAGCCAGAACACCATCATTTTCTGTTGGAGCCCCGCAAAATCCCAATGTTGAAATCTGATAAAATACACTGTCATATGACCACATAAAAACTGTTCCTCCTGTCTGTCCATCATGTGCTGTGGTTTTTCCCGCTACTCGCGTAAATAAAAGAGGACGGTTCCTTTTGCGGGAACCATCCTCCTAACTTCTTCCCTCTACCTTCGCCCATGTTGTTTCAATTACGCTTATTATAACATAACTTTATAGCATAAGGGAATTTTTTTCTTGCATTTTTCCTAATTTTTTTTGATTTTTATAACGTTATTTTGTTATTTTTCAACACCGGTAAGCTGATATCCTGCTTTTTCAATCACTTCTGCAAATGCTGCATCCGGAATCTCTTTGTCCATGGTTACTTCAGCACTCTTTGTCTCAAGGCTGACAGCTGCCTGTACTCCTTCCATGGCATTTAATGCTTCTTCCACATGTTTCTTGCAATGTTCACACATCATTCCTTCAATTTTAAGTGTTTCTTTCATTTTATTATCCTCCTTATCATTTTCATTATTATCTGTCACTTTTTCGGTCGTCTGTTCTATCTGACTTCCTGCTGCTTTTTCCGCTATCTGTTCTGCCACATTTCCTGCCGTCTGCTCTAATCGCTGCGGCTTAAAAAGCTTTAACCGGAGAGCATTGCAAACAACACAGACGCTGCTTAAACTCATGGCGGCTGCACCGAACATCGGGTTTAATTTAATATGAAATGCCGGGTATAAAACGCCTGCTGCCAGTGGAATTCCAATACTGTTATAGAAGAATGCCCAGAACAGGTTCTCCTTGATATTGCGGATAACCGCTTTACTTAACCGGATAGCTGTTACGGCATCCATCAGATCATTCCGCATCAGTACCGCATCTGCACTTTCGATTGCCACATCTGTTCCTGCTCCAATGGCAATTCCTACATCAGCTCTTGCCAGTGCCGGTGCATCATTGATTCCGTCTCCAATCATGGCAACCTTATGTCCCTGCTGCTGCAGTTTGGCAATATGCCGTTCCTTATCCTCCGGCAATACTTCTGCAATTACTTTTGGAATTCCAAGCTTCTTACGAATAGCTTCGGCGGTACGTTTATGGTCTCCGGTCAGCATTACTACCTCAATGTGCATCTTACGGAATGCTTCAATAGCATAGCGGCTGGTTTTCTTTTCCACATCTGCTGCTGCAATGATACCCAGAAGGCTGTTGTTTTTCGCAAAGATTAATGGAGTCTTTCCTTCTTCTGCCAGCTTGTCCAGAGTATCTCCAAGGTCATCCAATGACACTCCCTTTTCTTTCATAAAGGCTTCGTTTCCCGCATAATAAGATGCATTTTCGTCTTCTGCCTCAATTCCTCTGCCCAGAATTGTCTTAAAATTCTTCATGGCAAGGGGCATAATCTCCTGCTCCTTCGCATACTGCAGAATTGCCTGTGCCAGTGGATGCCCGCTTCCCTGCTCAACGCCTGCTGCAATTGCCACAAATTCTTTTTCGTTTAATTCTGTGGTTCCAACACTCACATCTGTAACCCTTGGCTTACCTTCTGTTATGGTTCCGGTCTTATCCATAACTACAGTATCGATACTGTGCGCCGTTTCCAGCGCTTCGCCAGACTTAATCAGGATTCCGTTTTCTGCACCTTTTCCGGTTCCTACCATAATAGCTACCGGTGTTGCAAGTCCAAGGGCACACGGACAGGAAATAACCAGCACTGCGATTCCAATAGAAAGTGCAAATTCAAAGGTTGCCCCACTGATGAGCCAGATGATTGCAGCAATTAGGGCAATTGTAATAACCACCGGCACAAATACTCCTGCAATCTTATCTGCCATCTTGGCAATCGGTGCTTTACTGGATCCAGCTTCTTCCACCAGATGAATAATCTGGCTGATGGTGGTATCTTCCCCGACCTTGGATGCACGGATTTTCAAGAAGCCATTCTGGTTAATGGTTGCGGAAATTGCAATATCCCCCACTTCCTTATATACCGGAATGCTCTCCCCGGTAATGGCAGATTCATCGAGGCTTGACTGTCCCTCTTCAATTACTCCGTCCACCGGAACGGTTTCACCGGGACGAACCAGCACCAAATCACCTTTTACCAGTTCCTCTGCCGGAACCGTAACTTCTTTGCCATCTCTTAAGACCTTTGCCTGCTTCGGAGCCAAGTCCATCAGCTTCTCAATAGCTTCACTGGTCTTTCCTTTGGAACGGCTCTCTAAATATTTTCCAACTGTAATCAATGTCAGAATCATTCCTGCAGACTCAAAATAAATATCCATGCTGTACCGGCTTACCAGTGCCATATCCTGATGTCCCAGGCCATAACCAATCCGGAAAATGGCAAATACACCATAGATAACGGAAGCCGATGCCCCAAGTGCAATCAGCGAATCCATATTCGGGCTTCTGTGTACAAAAAGATTCTTAAATCCTACAATAAAATATTTCCGGTTCAGATACATAATCGGAAGCAGCAATAAAAACTGGGAAAAGGAAAATGCCAGTGCATTCTCATCTCCGTGAAATGCAGCCTTGATAAATCCCGGTACCGGAATTCCAAACCATTCATAAAACATATGGTGCATGGAAATATACATCATCGGAATCAGAAAAATAACAGACCAGATCAGACGGATTTTCATCTCATGAATTTCCTGCTCTGCCTTATTTATCTTTTTCCCTTTGCCGGTACGTTTCTCATTTCCGGCATTTGCCAGTGCAGCACCATAACCTGCCTTCTCTACTTCTGATACAATGATATCTTCATTGACCTTATTCTCGTCATAGGACACCTGCATACTGTTGGTCAGCAGATTTACGGATACATTTTCCACTCCGTCAATCTTTGACACACACTTTTCCACACGGGAAGAGCATGCAGAACACGTCATACCTGTGACTTCATAACGTTCCTGTTTCACACTTTTGTCCTCCTCTATTTCATCAGTTTCTGAAGGGTCGCACAAAGCTCATCCACCGCTTCTTCCTTTCCGGCACGGATGTCTTCCACCACACAGGATTTGATATGCTCCGCTAACAACACTTTATTAAAGGAGTTCAGTGCAGAATTAATTGCAGACACCTGCGTTAAAATATCCACACAGTAGCGGTCTTCTTCCAACATTTTCTTTACACCCCGCACCTGTCCTTCAATCCGGTTCAAGCGTTTTAATAAATCCTGATATTCTGCTTCCTGTCTGTGCTTCTTCCGTCCACAGCAGGATGGGCACATCTCTTTTTCTTCTGCCATAGTCAGGCTCCCTTCTATCTTCACATTCCAATACACATTTCCCGATAGTCATATACCCCCTACCGGTATGCTTATATTATACCCCCATAGGGTATTTGTCAATCATTTTTCCATTGAATGTTCCAATTCATATTCAAGCCATCTTCTTCCGCTCTATGATATTATCTTGACTTTTCCTATGATTTATGCTATTTTCATAACGCTAAAACTGGTGTGGATTTTTCTAGTCTGACTACTTTTCGCCACACAATTATCCTTGCGATAATTGTGTGGCGTTTTTTACTTTACAGGAAATTGCTTTCCTGTAAAGTAAAAAACGCTCCGCGAGGATGCACACTTCGGCGTATAAGGTAGATGTCGCAAGCGACCGCCGCAGGCGCGAGAATGTGCCAAGGCACATTCTTTGTTCTTTCTCACACTTTGGATTAGTGAGAAAAAAGAAAAAAAGGAGCAATTATTATGAATGAAGATTTTATGAAAGAAAAACCGATTTTACCACTGCTGACTACCATGGCACTTCCTATGGTTATCTCCATGCTGGTAAATTCTCTTTATAATATTATAGACAGTCTGTTTGTGGCTAAAATCAGTGAAGATGCCATGACTGCCCTTTCCCTGGTCTATCCGGTGCAGAATTTTATCAATGCTGTGGCAATTGGATTTGGTGTCGGAATTAATGCTTTAATTTCTTTTCACCTTGGTGCAAAAGAAGGGGAAAAAGCCAATATTGCTGCAACCCATGGGTTCTTCTTTTCTATTTTGCATGGTGTCATTTTAACGATTGGAAGCATTGCCCTGATTCCTACGTTTTTAAGCCGCTTTACCACCGACAGTAATGTTCTTAAGTCAGGTGTAGAATATGCAAATATTGTATTTGTATTCAGTATCATTATTATGATGAATTTAACCTTTGAAAAAGTCTTTCAGTCTGTCGGCAGAATGAATGTCTCCATGATTGGACTGATGCTAGGCTGTATTGCCAATATCATTTTAGACCCGCTTTTGATTTTCGGAATTGGCATCTTCCCGAAAATGGGAATGCGCGGAGCTGCCCTTGCCACCGGTATCGGACAGCTGCTGACTCTTATTTTTTATCTCTTTGCCTATTTTCTGCGCCCAATCAGTGTACGGATTAGCAGAAAATATCTTATCCTGGATAAACATCTTGATTTGAAATTATATGGTATCGGCATCCCTGCCATCTTAAATCTGGCTCTGCCGTCCTTACTGATCTCATTTTTAAACGGACTCCTTGCCGCATATGACCAGTGTTATGTGGTAGTCGTCGGAATCTATTACAAGCTGCAGACCTTCCTCTACCTTCCTGCCAATGGAATTATCCAGGGGATGCGTCCGCTGGTGGGCTTCAATTACGGTGCCGGTGAAATAAAGCGCGTAAAGAAAATCTATCATCTTACCCTCTGTATGAACGGTGTCATTATGCTTCTTGGTATGATTATCTGCTTTACTGCATCACCTTACCTTATCGGAATGTTTACAGACAATGCCACCACAATTTCCGCGGGAAGCAATGCCCTTCGGATTATCTGCTGTGGTTTCCTGATTTCCACCGTATCCATTACTGCCTCCGGTGCTTTGGAAGGGCTTTCAAAGGGCGGACAGTCCTTAATTATTTCACTGCTCCGTTATATCCTTTTTATCATTCCGATTGCCTTTGTTCTCTGCAAAGCCTTTGGTCCGCAGTATGTGTTCCATGCTTTCTGGATTACGGAAATTCTCACCGCTGCAATTGCTGCCCTGCTGATGAAATCAAGCCTCCGGCTTCCGGGCACACAGGCATAAAATAGCATAGAGAAAGCTGCCAGCAAAATTTTGCTGACAGCTTTCTCTATGCTATTTCTTATACATATATAATTGTTACGCCGGAAAAATTACATTCTCCAGTAAGTATCACACTGTGCACACCATCCGGTACATTCTGATTTTTCTCTTCCACTGCACCAAATGCTGCATGGACTTTATTTATCATTGCCCAGCTCTTTGGAATATAAAGCTCTACTCCGGAAAAGGATGCATCCAGATAAATCGTTGCCTGTGGCTGCTGCATCATCGCATTATCAAAATACACTTTCATACTGCCAAAGCTGCAGTCCAAGGAAGCAGACTGGAAATCATCCGTATTCACATATTTGATGGATGCGCCAAAGGAGGTATCGAAAGAAATCCGGTTACCATCCTCTTCATCTATAATGGTCTCATAGTCCGTATCTTTTTTCTTTTTCCAACATTTTGTGGTATTCTTCTTAAAAATGATACCGAAGCCGATGGATAAAAGCAGTGCCGCTCCAAGTATCGGCCATGGTGTAATCGCCTGTATGCCAAGCTGTTCATCATAAATAATTCCTAGAAATGCCAGTGAAAAAAAGATTCCGGTAAATCGAAGCTTTATCAGGCTGCTTAATAAAATACAACCGAAAAATATTGTTCCGATTACCGTCCAGAAGCCAATGCCTTCCACCAGTCCCAGTTTGCTTACAATCAGGAATACCGCTCCAAAAATCAGAAACAGTCCCCAGAAGATTCTCTCTTTTTTCATTTTCTTATCCTCTTTTCTTCCAGTTTACATTTTAATGGTTTGTAGTAATATCTTGATACATATACCTGTTTATGGCTTCCCATAAATTCCACCACACTTGATGCCGTAAGATTTCTTGTAATGGAGTAAATCCGGTTGGTATTTAAAATTGTGGATTTGGAAACCCTCATAAAATGTCCCGGCAACAGTTCTTCCAGCTCATACAGTTTATATCTGGTCTGATACATCTTATCTGTTGTATGCACCCATACCTCTTTGGTCTCTGTCTCAAAAAACAGGATTTCATCCAAAGACAGATAGTATTCCGTATCTTCCTTATAACAGATTAACTGCTGTTTTCCGGTAAGCACCTGTGACACGGCTTCCTGTATTTTCCTTACATTTTCATCTAAGGATCTGCAGCGAATCAGCACTTCATCCTCTATTAAGTTTTCGTCTAATTCAATCCGTATCTTCATTGTCGTTCCTTCCTATGTCACTCATTATACACAAACACATTTTTCTGTAAATGCCTTTGGAATAAGTGGTAAGAAATACGAACCAAGCGGTAATTATTTCCGTTCTTTTTCTTCTTTCAGCCGCTTCTCAATTGCTTCTACCACCGTACGAAGCACTTTAATTCTGGCATAATACTTGCAGTCTGCCTCTACTAAAATCCATGGTGCATAAGTGGTAGAGGTACGAATCAGCATTTCATCCACTGCCTTTTCATAAGCACCCCATTTCTCACGGTTGCGCCAGTCCTCATCGGTAATCTTCCACTGCTTTGCCGGGTTTTCCATACGCTCCTTAAAACGACGCTCCTGCTCATCCTTATCAATGTGCATCCAGAATTTTAAAACAATGGTTCCATGATGCGCCAGCTGCTCTTCCATTTCGTTCATCTCATGGTAAGCACGCTTCCATTCTTCTTCCTGACAGAAGCCTTCGATTCTCTCAACCATAACGCGGCCATACCAGGAACGGTCAAATATTGCTACATGACCATCCTTTGGAAACTGTTTCCAGAAACGCCACAGATAATGATGTGTTTTCTCCGCATCATTGGGTGCTGCCACCGGATTTACCTGATAGCCCCTTGGATCCAATGCCTGGGTCAGCCGTTTAATGGCTCCGCCTTTTCCACCAGCATCCCAGCCTTCAAATGCCAGCACCACCGGAATCCGGTATTTATAAAGTTCATTATGAAGCTCGGAAAGTCTTGCCTGAAGACGTGCAAGTTCTTTTTTATACTCTTCTTTTTCCATCTTCTTTGAAAGGTCGACTCCAGCCAGTACGGAACTCTTAAGCACCTGTTCCTTTTGTGCTGTAGTCTCTGCTTCCTGTAAAGCATTCTTTTCCTGCTTTATTTCCTGCGCTTTCTGCTGCGCCTTTGCTTTCTCCTGCTCCCTCTTCTCCTGTTCGGCTTTCTTATCTGCGATTGCCTGTTCCAATACAGAAACTACGATTTCCGTCATTTTTGCTGCCGCATATTCCCGGTCGGTACATTCTAAAATATGCCACGGTGCATATTCAGAATCCGTCTTTTCCAGCATTTCTTCATTCATGGCAAGGTATTCTTCATAATGCTTATTCCTTGCCAAATCGTCCTTTGTTACCCGCCACGCAGTCTTCTTATCTTCCAGAAGCTTATCAAAACGCTTCTTCTGCTCCTTCTTTGACACATCTGCAAACAATTTGATAATTACCATGCCATCATCCGTTAATTGCTTTTCAAAGGAGCAGATTTCTCCAAACGCATAATCAAGCTGCTCCTTTGTGGTCACACCGTCAAAGCGGTCCACCAACACTCTCCGGTACCAGCTTCTGTCAAAAATTGCAATTCTTCCCTGTGATGGAATCTTCGTCCAGAAACGCCACAGGAACGGATGCATTTTTTCTTCCTTTGTCTCCACTGCAGTAGCGTACACCGAAAATCCCCTCGGGTCTAAAGGCTCAATGATTTTATTAATCAATGTTCCTTTTCCTGCTGCACCAAATCCCTCAAATACAATCATAACCGGAATCTTCTGTTCCTTACAGGCTCTCTGCAGATAAGAAAGTTTCGGCTGCAAATCGTCCATCCACTCCTTATATTCCTTTTTCCCCATCTTCCGGTTTAAATCTACCTTCTCTAACATCGCATATCCTCCTTCGCTTATAACTCCACAATACGTTGCATTTTTATATATAGAAATAGTATAATATTTTTCTTGAAGAATATCCAGTCTAATGGGTATAATGAAACAAATATGTGATTGCGAAAAGAAATTATTATTTCAAAAGACTGTATTCGAAGAATGTTGGCTTTAATATGAAATACCGCAGTTCTAAGCTGCATATTTTTCTTTTTGTGATAGAAAGCAGTCTTTCCAATGTTTGACAAGATGCCGGTACTGTCCGCCGGAGTACGGATGCCTTTTAATGGCTGTTAGGGGCACTTGGAATTTCGTCCGGCACCCGGCAACGCTGGCACAGGGACGTGCCAGCGAGGCACATATGAACATGGATGTGAATTTGTGCCGGTTGCCGGACCTGACAAAATATGTCTCGAAATTCTTAGTGCCCCTTGCAGTTATTATGTGGCATCCGCACCTGGCGGACAGTGACGGCATCCGGTCAAAGCAACGGAAAGACAGTTTACCATTAAGAAAAATATGCAGCTAAGAATTGCTGGCATTTCACATCACATAAGCCACCAATTCTTCGAATACAGATCTTTTTCAAATAAAACACCGCTTTTTCGCAATCACCGATATGTATCAATAAAAAGGAGACTCACTATGAAATTTATTTCTTGGAATGTAAATGGCTTACGTGCCTGTGTCAATAAAGGATTTTTAGATTTCTTCCATGAAATCAATGCAGATGCATTCTGTATTCAGGAGACTAAACTGCAGGAAGGACAGATTGACCTTTCCCTTCCGGGCTATTACCAGTACTGGAATTATGCGAAGAAAAAAGGCTATTCCGGCACTGCCATCTTTACCAAAAAGGAACCTCTTTCTGTAAACTATGGCATTGGCATCCCGGAGCATGATGAAGAAGGACGTGTTATCACATTAGAATATGAAAACTACTATCTCATCACCTGCTACACGCCAAACTCCCAGAGCGAACTGGCAAGGCTTTCCTACCGTATGGAATGGGAAGATGCTTTTTTACAGTATTTAAAGGGATTAGAAGAAAAGAAACCGGTTATTTTCTGCGGTGACCTGAATGTTGCCCACAAAGAAATTGATTTGAAGAATCCGAAAACCAACCGTAAAAATGCCGGATTTACAGATGAAGAACGGGAAAAATTCTCTGTTCTTTTAGAGAATGGTTTTATCGACACCTTCCGTTATTTCTACCCGGAACAGGAAGGCATCTACTCCTGGTGGTCCTACCGTTTCCACGCAAGGGAAAAGAATGCCGGATGGCGTATTGATTATTTTCTGGTTTCCCAGTCCTTAAAAGAGAAGTTAAAGGGAGCTGCCATTCATACGGAAGTTCCTGGTTCCGACCATTGTCCGGTAGAACTGGAGATAGACTGCTAAACTTAAAATGAGTAAAAAGCTTTCCTTCCATCAGCTTTTTACTCATTCTTTTATTTCTACAGATACTTCTTTTCAAAGTCCTCTGCACGCATTGGCTTACCATAATAATAACCCTGAATATACTGCACCTTCATGCTGCGGAGCTTCTCCACCTGTTCCGTTTCCTCTACCCCCTCTACACAAATCCGTACTCCGATGGTCTCTGCCAGTTCTGATACCATCTTTACAAAGGCCTCTGCATACTCATCTTTTCCAATGTCAATGATAAAGCAGCGGTCTATCTTGATAATGTCAATCGGCAGCTCACGGATATGGTTCAAGGAAGAATAACCTGTTCCAAAATCGTCCAGTGCAACCTTTACTCCAAGGCTCTTGATATCCGAAAGAATCCTCTTCATACGCTTCATATCGTTAATTGCAAGGCTCTCTGTTACTTCAAGGGTAAGGTTTGCCGGATCCATCTTTGTCTCTTCCAACACTTCCCTGACTTTTTCTTTCATATCATTCTGCAATAGCTGTACCACCGAAAGATTTACATTGACATGATACTCCGGATGTCCCATGTCATTCCAGTATTTACAACGGTGGCAGGCTTCTTTCAATGCAAAGCTTCCGATTGGATTGATAAGTCCTAAATATTCTGCCAGTGGAATAAATTCAGACGGGGAAATCATCCCCATTGCCTCGGAATTCCAGCGGATAAGTGCCTCTGCTCCACTACATGGATCTCCCGGTCTGGAAATATCCACAATCGGCTGATAATACACCTCAAATTCCTGGCAGGAATTTGTAGTGGCATAACGCATATTCTTCTCTAAATCAAGCCGCTTAAAGGATGTTGCTTCTACATTCTCATCATAGAATTCTATACGGTTTTTACCGCCTTTTTTTGCTTCGTATAAAGCAATATCTGCTTTTTTGATTAATTCCTGTACATTGTCTCCGTCATCCGGGAAACATACCACCCCCATACTCATGGTACAGTAGTAATCTCCACCTTTTAAGAACCACGGCTTGGAGAAAATATTCCTAATCTCTGTTAAAATCTCATCCAGACGCTGATATTCTTCCTGATTAACAATGATGATAAACTCATCACCACCCATGCGGTAGCAGGTAGAATCCAGTCCGGTCACTCCCTGCAGGCTTCTTGAAATCGTCTGCAGCAGAATATCCCCATACTGATGTCCCAGACCATCATTAATATGCTTAAAGTCATCCAGGTCAATATAGCAGAGTGCTCCCTTGCCACCCTGTTCCCTGGCTCTCTGGATATAGATTTCCACATCATGCTCACAACGCATTCTGTTATAAAGTCCCGTCAGGAAATCATTATTCGCCTGGCGTTCAATCTTCTGCTGATAAAGCTTTTTATCCGTCACATCATAAACCGTCAGCAGCATAACCCTTCTGCCATCCACCCAGTTAATCTGGGTATGATAAATGTCAAAATACCGGTTATCCTCTTTGGAATAATATTCTACAAAATTACCATTTCCATAACGCTTATTACCGGAACGGAAAATCTCATCCTGCTGCTTTTCAAACCGGCCATCTGCAAATAACCTGTGAAACTGCTGGTTCGTATAAAGAATCTTCTCCGAAAGCATATCCCTTACACAGATTCCACAGCCTACATTTTCAAGGATTGCCTCTAAGGATGCATAAGAACTTGCCAGCGAATTCTTTGTAATCCGCTTAATCAAAATACTCTGCACAATCTGTTTTACTTCATTTAAAAATTTAATATCGGAAACATCCCAGATACGGCGTTTCCGCAGTTCAAAGAAGCATAAATACATGGCAGCTTCCCCGTTAATCTCTACCGGCAGGCTGATTGCCGCCTGAATATTCCATTTTTCAAAAAACTGTGCAAATGCGGGCGGCAGTATGGAATCTGCTGAAATCATATAAGGCTTGCCATTGGTAAAAGGAAATTCTGATGTGGAAATGCCCTGGCATTTTGCAATCAATGCATCCTCTTCCTCCAGACAGCATTCACTTATCATATCCGCAGTCTCGCCATCCCGGTTAATACGGAGCAATGCTGCATTACTGATTTTCAGATAATTGCATACATCTGTCAGAATTTCGTCTGCAATTTTGGAAAAGCCATTTTCACTCTCCAGCATTTTCACGATAGAAGTCATGACCTCTGTACGCTGTAATTCTGTCTTAATCTGCTCCTGGCTTTCCCTGTTTTTGGCAAATGCTTCCTGTGCCAGAAGCTCATCCAACTTTGTAGCAAAATACTGTTTGGATATATAGGTTAAAAAATCAAGTGAATTGTAATACTGCTTTGTCGTAGTCTTCTGGATATTCTCCGGAATCTCCTGTTCTGGTGCGGCTATATCAGAAAGCACACCAATGACAATCCAGATTGCTGCAATCTTACCGCCTACACGGATTGCAACACCGTTCATTTTCAAATAATCCTCTTCCAATGGTTCTTCCACTACATCTTCCATCTCAGAGGTAATCAGTCTGTTCAGCAGCACAATATGGCGTGCCATACCGACTTTTTCATGAATATAATTCAGTTCTTCCTTGGAACCATATGCCTTGGTCACAACCCCCTGCATCTGGCTTAAGCATACACAATATAAATTATTACAGGCACAGAAACGGTCCTGTAATCCCTGAAGCACTCTTCCGTCGAGTAATTCCGCTCCAAACATTAACTCATTACTCCCCTGCATGTCCAACTTCTGCTTCATTTTTGTTACCCCTTTTTACCGACTATAAATAAATAAAAACCTTCTTTTTCCCGTATACAGAACTCGTCTAATAGACGATATTCCATATGTCTCCGCAGCTGTTTCTTTACAAAGCCGCCCTCATTGGAATATAAAATCATATGACCACCATTTTTCAGGAATTTTCCTGCACAATCAAAGAACTGACTGTAAAAGGCATCCTGTTCTTCTCTTGTTTTCTTCCCTCTCAATGGCATATTGGAAATGATTTCATCAAAAAGGTATTTATGTGTAAAATCAAAAAATCACGATTAATATAATTAATCTGCCTTCCTGCCGCTTTGGCATTCTCTCTTGCCTTTATCACAGCCTCTCCAAAAATATCCAGTCCGTACATATCTCCCGCCGGCACCAGAAGGTCACGTTCTATTAACATGGTACCAACTCCGCAGCACGGATCTAATACCTGTGCACCCTTTTTCAGATAAGGTTCTGCCAGCTTCATAAATAATGCTGCATTTGCCGGATGAATGGATGCTGCAACTGCTTCCTTCCGGTAAGAAAATCTCCGCATTGGAATCGTAAATAATTTACAGGATGGATATAATGTGCCATCCGTATTCTTTGTAAGCCGCAATTCTATTTCATAGCCATCTACCGTATTTAACAGCTGATGTCCGGTTAAATCTTCTAATGCTGCTGCCGCTTTCCGGATAAAGCTGCCTTTTTCTTCCGGAGCAATGCCCCTTACTTCCATGCGGAAGCGAAATGGTGGATTGCCCTCATGCAGCCTGTTTAATAACTCCATAAGATTTGATTTTACATATGCCTCTGCTACCGCTTCCGGTTCTGCAGCAATCCGGTGTCCCCCGGACAACAGCAACAGCATCTCCCGGAAAGTACGAATCTTTATCACATCCCTAAGATGTGTCGTCTTTACTTTTACACCTGCCGGAACCAGCACCGGACGATCTTTTTTTATCTGTTCTGCCGTAATCTCACGATATGCAGGATTGGTTGTCAGAAGCACTTCTACCTCTTCTTCATATCCAGTAAAACGATGCTTCTTATTCTGGTTCAGCCCACCTAACAATTTATCCAGAGCATGCAGTTCTTCCGTTCTGTGCTTCTTTTCGCTTTCTGCCGGAACTTCTGCTAACAATTCCTTGTAACGCTTCCCGAATGCGTCCTGATAAATCTCTATATCAAGTCCATTCATTGCAGTAAGATAAGAACTTTTCACAAAGCGTGTATTCTCCCTCTGGTATGCCTCAAACAGTGCTTTTGCCGCCCCTGATTCATTTGTCTCACCCAGAATAAGTGCTGCATTTTTCCGGATTTTAGCATCTTCGGAACTCAAAAAAGCATACAAAACCGGATGCGTTGCATGGTATTCTTTCCATTCCTTCAATGCATCCTGATTTTTTATGCTTTTCTTTAATTCTATCAGATTTTCACGTATATTCGTCTCTTCGGTCAGTGCCTTACAAATCTCTTCTAACATGTTTTTCCTTCTTACAACCAGT
The DNA here is from genome assembly GCF_003435965.1 of Roseburia sp. AF42-8. Taxonomy (NCBI): domain Bacteria; kingdom Bacillati; phylum Bacillota; class Clostridia; order Lachnospirales; family Lachnospiraceae; genus Roseburia; species Roseburia sp. AF42-8. Next base: position 35,352 of record NZ_QTVB01000008.1, on the reverse strand, counting down.
GGACTTTTCGTCTCTCCACTATCAATGATTTAATATTACTTGAAATCAGAAGATTTGGCAAGACTTACTCCTTGTCATTTTTTAGATTTTCCGGGGCAACTCCATTCTTTTCTATATAATCTGCCACATCCAACTTAAACTGTTTCCAGGCATCCTCATGTTCCACATAATATTTCGGACAGTTTTTTCCGGTTACGTCATAATGACGGATGACATCATCCATGGTCAGATCATATCTGCCACAAAGCCATGCCACCAGATGCACTAATGTCTGGTAGGTGGCATCGTTGAATCTTCCGGTATCGTCCGGGATACAGCATTCGATGGAAATAGTATCACTGTTCCTGTCATTGGATGCATAGGAAATTTCTTTGCATGGGATGCATTGAATCAGTTCACCATCCAGTCCGATGACAAAATGACTGCTGGCATGTGTTTCATGGCTGTCCTTTAAGCCTTCAAAATAATCACGGTTCTGCTGTGCTGTGGTTCCCGGATTTGCAGTATAATGCACCACAATGCCATTTACCTGATCAATTGCAAGTCCCGGTCTGGAATAATCATTTATCGTAAGAAGCTGCACATCATAATCCGGCGGATTTTCTACCACTTTGGTAACGGCTGCCGGCACATCTGCTGCTGCCAAATGTTTTCCCCTTATCCAGCGGAGCAATTTCCCACCTAATACAAATATGAAAATTACTACAAGAACAATTCCTAAAAGCAGCAGCATTCTCTGAATCCGCACCTGCTGCTGTCTTCTTCTGCGCCGGTATTCTGCTGCTGTATGTGGTTTCTCATATGTATATTTTTTTCTTCCTGTTTTTCTCTTTCCTCTTCCGGTCTGTCTCATTTATTTTTATCTGCTCCTATATGCGTTATCTGTTATTTCAATCCTTATCATCATACACCAAATGTTCCTTACATTTTATTAACAAAAACTTAATTTTCTTTTATGGTAATTTTACACAATTTTTTCACATCTTTTTTGTTGACATTTACCAAAGGTAAGTATATAATACTAAATGAACAAAGAGGTTTGTTCAGATAATAAATTGCATAAGGAGGGATTTGTATGTTCTTAGAGCAGGATGCAGTGCTGGGTCTTTCCAGGTTCGTAGCAAAATACGAAGCATATGTAAGAGAGATGAAAGCACAGAAGAAAGAACCTGTTACCATGTTAGCTTATCTGGTAGAAATGGTTCAGTAGACCAGTTGACCAAACGGCGCTTCATAGCCGCCGCTTTCCGTCACTGGTCTTTTTTGTTCTTTTTTTCTCACTCTTTTGGAAATAACAAAACACAAATGGAATGCTGATGATTGCAGTCAGCCCATCTGACAATGCCTGCGCAATCTCCACTCCCGCCAGTCCGATCCATTCCGGTAGAAGGAAAATCAACGGAAGAAATACAATTCCCTGACGGCACGCTGATAGAAATGCCGCCTTCCCCTGCTGCCCGATTCCCTGAAACAGCATATTACTTAAAATTCCTATGGGAATCAATGGAAATACAATGCACTGGCTCCGAAATGCACAGCTGCTGATTGCGGTTACTGCTTCTTCCTTTAAAAAGAATCTCATCAGCACCGGTGCAAAAAGAAATCCTGCTGCTCCGATTCCTGCCGCTGCTATGGTGCTGCTCCATAAAGTGAAAATAAATGCCTGCTTTAACTTTTTTTTATTTTCAGCTCCAAACTGATACCCTGCCACCGGCTGAAAACCCTGACCATATCCGATAAAAAGGCTGAAAAATACCATAAATAACCGTCCGTCTACAGACATTGCTGCTACTGCCGCATCTCCATATCCTACCGCCTGCCGGTTTAACAATACGGCTGCCACGCTGGCAAATCCCTGCCTGCAAAGCGACGGCAGACCATTTTTTATAATGATTCCATAGTCCTTTATTTTGAAGAAATTTTTACTTTGTTTCTTTCCATTGAGTTTCATTCTGCCATGCCAGAAACAACCGCCCAGTACCATTGCTGCCACTGCCTGTCCGATAAATGCCGCTAATGCAGCTCCTTTTACTCCAAGATTTAAGACAAACAGAAACACCGGTGTCAGTATAATATCAAGAATTCCACCGGTTACCATTCCTGCCATGGATGCTTTTGCCCTGCCTTGTGCCCGAAGAAGCGTACCAAGCACCAGTGTCTCTATAGTAAATGGTGCCGACAGCAATACAAATACGGCATATTCTCTTGCATTTGGAAGCAGCTCTGTTGTTGCACCGGAAAGTTTCAGCAAAGGTGTTAAAAAAATCAGACCTGCGCCCAGACTTATAAGCCCAAGCAGCAGCCCTGACATAATTGCTGAATTTGCAATCTGCTCTGCCTGCTCTTTTTCTTTCTTTCCAAGAAGCCTTGAAACAAGGCTTCCCGCTCCCATGCCAACGGTATAGCCCACTGCCTGTATCCATGCCACCAGTGCAAATGTAATTCCGACCGCGCCGGTTGCCCTGCTGCCAAGTCTCGTTACAAAGAAGGTATCTACGATACTATAAGCAGAAATTACCAGCATGCTAAGTACCGTAGGTGCAGCCAGTGACAAAATCACACGATGCACCGGTTCTGTTTCCATCCTCTGTTCCAGGCTCTTATTCTCCATGAGTGCCCTCACTGTCTGATGGAACATATTTATATCCGACTCCGTGCACCGTTATGATATAACGCGGCCGTCTGGGATTCTTTTCAATTTTCTTCCGGATACTCTTAATATAGGAATCTATTGTTCTGTCATAGCCATCAAAGGCATCCTCTAACGCATAAGTAATCAACTGGTTTCTGCTATATACGGTGGGGAGATTTCACCATGGTATATAAAATTTTATATTCATTAGGTGTCAGATGAATCTTTTTCCTGCCTCTTCTGATACAATGATTGTCTACTTCTAAGATGCAGGCCGTTCCAATTTCAATCTGACTTCCTGCCCGCCTGTCTTCTTCGTATACAATGCGGTAGCCCTCTTCTAAAAGCTGCTGGCAGAGTTCCTGGGGCATCCTTCCTTCTGACTCCTGAATGATAATGGTTCCCTTTGTTCCCATATATCTTCTATCCTTCCTGCTACAATCTTTTCTACTAATTTATACTCTTTTCTATTGTAGTCAGTATCTCCACGGATAAAATTTTTTATTCTCTTTATACAATTCTTCGGATAGAAAGAATCGTCCGGTAGCCTGCATTTGATACTTTAATTCCGGTCTTTGCTGAACTTGCATGCACAATCTGTCCGCTTCCGATATAGATTCCGATATGACCGGAATACCAGATTAAATCTCCCGGCTGTGCTTCTGCCAAAGATGCCACTGCACTTCCGCAGGCTCCCTGCTCACCGGAAGTTCTTGGCAGATTAATTCCAAAATTCCTATATACACTCTGCACAAAGCCGGAACAATCCGCCCCATTTGTAAGACTGGTTCCACCATATACATATGGATTTCCTACAAACTGCAATCCATAATCTGCAATCTGCCTGCCTAAACCGGCATCAGATGCAGACGCCGCTGTTCCGCTGTTTCCGGATGCAGCATTTCCAGATGTTGAAGCTTTAGATGTTGCATTCCCTGCTGTTGTATGATTGGTGCTCTGCTTCGCTGCTGCCTTCTTTTGTGCTGCTGCCTGCTGCTCTGCCTCTTTTCTTCTTTCTTCCGCTTCCTGTGCTGCTCTTCTTGCCGCTTCTTCTCTTGCTAACCGTTCTATCTCTTCCTGAATGGATTCTGCATGGGGATATTCCGTATAGGTTTCTACATAATCTGCTGCCACATAGCCCTCCCCTTCCTCTGCATCAACCTTTAACCAGCCATCCAGCGTCTCTGTTACCGTTAGTATATCGCCCTCCGGTACCAGTCCTAATACGGCAGCCTCTGTGGATGCTTCCGTACGCACTTTTAAAGTTGTTGTAGTTACCCGGGCAAGCTGTGTGCCAATTTCTTCCGCCAGTGTTCTTGCTTCTTCTCCCACGCAGATATATTCTGCACTGACAAAGCCGCTGACTGAACCGGAAGTAATATAATACCAGCCCTCTTCTGCCGCCTCTATCACACCTACCGTATTACGGTAAAGTTTTCCAAGCACTTCTCCTTCTGTAGACGGTTCTTTTCGAATATTCACATAATTCGGTGCGATTGCAACCGCAAGTTCCGGCTGGTCTGCTGCCGGCATTTCCCCTTCTGCACTTCCAAGTGAAAGTTCTGCCACATCATTTATTTCTGCTTCACCTTCTGCCAGTTCACCAGCTCCTGTCTGTATCTGCTGCAGTGCATACTGCTCAGATAAAATGCGCTGCTCATTCAGTGCCCGGATTACGCCTGCACCGGATGCAGCTGGTGTCTCCATGGCATTGACATTGGTCCATAATGAAGTTGTAGTTGTCAGGATTGCGGCTGCAAACCATAATTTTTTTACTGTTTTGTATTTCATATCTGTCTCCTTACCTATGTAATCATCAGGTATTGCAGAAGAGATATTTTATTTTTAATAAATGAATGAAATAGCCGGGCAGTCCGGCAAATGCAAAGACCGCATCATGTCTGCAAGAGGCACTAAGAATTTCGGATTGTATTCTTTTTATCCGGCAAACGGTGCAAATTCACATCCATGTTCATCTGCGCCTCGCCGGTACTTCCATGTACCGGCGTTGCCTGTTCCCATACGAAATTCCAAGTGCCCCTAACAGCCATGAAAATGCCTTCGCACTTTGCTGGCCTGCCTGGCTATTGTTCATTTTCTAAAATAAATTCAAATAATTTTCTCTTCTCGCAATTTCCTATGTAATCATTCGCAAGTTGTTACGAACTTGTTACATCTTATTACATAGATATGGAGATAGTGTGGAGATGGAAGGATTACCTTCGTCAAATACAATTTAGTCAAGTACGATTGACTAAATCATACTTGACTAATTTTCATCACACGGAAATACAATTCCGGCATCCGCTCTTGCCCGGGTCAGTATCCGGCTGACCGCAAGGCTGTGGTCGAGCATTTCGTAGCAGGTTTCAGTGTCCTTTGATGCTATCTCATTTACAAAGGAAACAAACTCTGCATACATCCGGTGTGCATCTCCATTTCCATCATAGGATACCTCTCTTCCATCCCGGTAATGGATGGTCACTGCGCCGCAGATATTACACGGGCTGTTCTGGGCAATGTAGCCTTCGCTTCCTTCAATGCGATATTCCGGCTGTCCCTGACAGTCCTTTGCGCCTATTGCAACTGCCTGAAAGCCGGGATAAGATAAAATTGCAACACCGCTGGTGTCAATTCCTTTTTCCGTGTTTGCGGTATAATGCACAGACTGCGGTTCTCCAAACAAGCCTTCTAAATACTGGATATTATATAAGTTTAAATCCATCAAAGCTCCACCTGCCTGCTTTGCATCAAAAACAGGAATGTTTTCTCCATTCTGGAAACGGTCATACTTTCTGGAATACTGACTGAAATTGCAGACTGCCATTTTAATTTTGCCAATCGTCGGTAACTGCTCTTTGATAAACTGATAGTTCGACTGATACCGTGTGGTAATAGCTTCAAATAAAAATACTCCCTGCTTCTTTGCAAGGGCACAAAGCTCCTCTGCCTGTCTTTCATTGGCTGTCATGGGTTTTTCTACAATAACATGTTTTCCACGAAGAACTGCTTCTTTTGCCATTTCAAAATGTAAAAGATTTGGCACAGCAATATAGACCGTATCAATTTCCGAATCCAGAAGCTTTTCATAATCACTTACTGCAAGCTTCATCTGATACTGTTCTTTTAGTTTTTCTGCTTTTGCTTCACTGCGCTTTGTTCCACAAATTCCATAGCAGGAAAGCCCTTTTACCTGCTGCAATACCGGAAGTACTTCTTCTACGATAGTTCCTGTTCCTACGATTCCAAGCTTCATTTCTTTTCTTCCTTTCCACGGATATACGGGTCTCTGTAATAGGATATGACAAGCTGGATACACATCAGGCACCAGATAACCGGCTCACAGATAATTACACCAAAATATTTCAAGATTGGGATAAACAATAGAACAAATGCAATTTTTCCTACCAGCTCTATCATGCTTGAAACCAGTGGCACTACCTTTTTACCAAGTCCCTGTAACACATTTCGAAGTACCAGCAGAATTCCAAGAACCGAATAAAACGGTGTATTCCAGCGGATATATCTGGCACCATTTTCAAGAACTACACTTTCGGATGAGCCGGAGAGCAATGCAATCAGGGAAGGTGCGGCAAATGCAACAATAACGGTAATAAATACTGCCCAGCCAACAGACAGTATCATGGCATACCGTACTACCTTAAGGATACGGTCACGCTGGTCTGCTCCCCGGTTCTGGGATACAAAGGTTGCTGTTGCCATTGCCAGTGGCATTAATGGCAACGAACAAAAACTGTTTAATTTTCGTGCTGCTGTATGTCCCGCAATAATCAGATAACCCAGCTGATTGATAGCATATTGCAGGATTACTGTTCCTGCAGATACAATAGCTAACATAAAGCCCATGGAAAGCCCCTGGCCTGTCAGTTCCAGGTAAAGTGGTCCATCTACTTTAAAATGCTCCCGTGCCGGTATTAAAATCTTACATTTTTTCATAATATAAATGGCACATAATACTGCAGAAATTCCCTGTGCTACCACCGTTGCCACTGCTGCACCGCGGATTCCCATCTGAAACTGTGTAATAAAAAGAACATCCAGTACAATATTGATAACGGACGAAATAATCAGAAATGCCAGCGGCATAAAACTGTTTCCAATTGCACGAAGCAATCCGGACAACAGATTATATGCAAACATTACTCCAACACAGATTGTTACAATATAAATATAAGAATAGGATTCCTCAATGATTTCTGATGGTGTATGTAACAAGACCAGAAGCGGACGAAGTCCAATCTGTGCAATCAGCATTACACCAACCGTCACCGCTGCTCCAATTACCAAAGAGCCTGCAACTGCACGCTTTAACAAGTCTTTATCTCCTACACCAAAGCTTCTTGCCACTACCATGCTAAGTCCATTTCCAAACCCCAGTGCAAATCCTACCAGCAGTTCATAAACCGCTGCACATGCACCGATTGCTGCCAGTGATTCATCACCCAGAAAATGGCCTACTATCATGGTATCTGCCGCATTATAGAGCTGCTGAAATAAATTGGAAATAATAAGTGGAATTGCAAATAAAATCAAAGATTTTAAAATATTACCCTCTAATAAATCTGTTTTTGTATGCATCCTTTTAACCTCATCCTTTTCATATCCTTATTTCAACTCCTGCAATACATCATCATATACCTTCTGAAAAGGAAGTCCTCTCTCTCTGCATACCTCCCGGATGGATTCATACTCCGGAGTAATACGCACTTCTCCTTCACCCTCACATATTTTAACCGCCACCTCACCATAGGAGGTCTGCCGCTTTTCTATCCTTCTTGGCAGAATCGTCCGCACCATTTCTACATAGCGGATTCCAATGGTTGTTGTCTCACGAAATATAATTGCTTCTAATTTTTCCCGGTCTTCTTTCCTGCAGATTACTGTCAACTGATATGCCGGGCGGTTTTTCTTCATATAGACCGGTATATAATGGACATCTCTTGCGCCATTTTCCAGTAAAAGCTCCATGGCATAGCCCAGTGCTTCCCCGGTACAGTCATCGATATTACATTCCAGTTTTAAAATAGAATCACTTTCATAGACCGGTTCTTCTGTTTCCAGCAGCAATGCCCGGAGCAGTCCCGGCCGCTTATAGTCCCGCTTTCCGGCGCCCAGTCCGTTTCCCACAATCCGGTAACATTCCGGCAGCTCTCCTGACGTACAGATAGCCGCTGCAATTGCAGCCCCTGTCGGAGTCACATATTCTCCCGCTTCACCTATTTTTCCAAGCGGGATTCCATATTCCATCACTATGTTAGTCACTGCCGGAACCGGAACCGGCAGGATTCCATGCTGACAGCGCACCGTTCCTTCCCCTTCCCACAGGGCAGGTATAATGACCTCATCTACTCCAAGATTATCAACACAAACTGCCGCTGCAATAATATCTACGATTGAATCCAAGGCTCCCACTTCATGAAAATGTACTTCTTCCACCGGAACACCATGGGCTTTTGCTTCCGCTTCTGCTAAAATCCTAAATATTTTCTTAGCAAGTGTCCTGGCACTATCAAGCATATTCGTGCCATCGATTATGGAATAAATTTCCGTCAGACCGCGGTGTTCGTGATGATGATGTTCCCCATGGGTGTATGATTCTTCCGTATGGGAATGCTCTCCATAGGTATGTGATTCTTCCGAATGGAAATGCCCTCCATGTGCGTGCGATTCTTCCGAATGGAAATGCCCTCCATGTGCGTGCGATTCTTCCTTCCCATATAAATACTTCATATCATGATCATGATTCTCATGGGCGGCATCTAAGATGACCTTAAAATCACATGCCGACAGGGCCGCCTTTTGTACTCTGCTGATTGCAATCCCAAAGCCGGATACCGGAATGCTCCTAAAACAGTTTCTAAGACTTCTCTGTCTGCTCCTGCATCCAGTAAAGCCGCCACTACCATATCACCACTGATTCCGGTATGGCAGTCCAGATATAAACTACGCTTCTTCATCATGCACCCCCAGTCTGTTTATCTGTGTTGCAAGACAGCCTGCACCATAACCATTATCAATATTTACCACTGCAACACCATTGGCACAGGAATTAATCATGGTAAGCAATGCAGAAATGCCTCCCATATTCGCTCCATAGCCTACGGAGGTTGGTACACCGATTACCGGCCTGCTTACCAGTCCGCCTAAAACACTTGCCAGTGCTCCTTCCATGCCAGCCACTGCAACAACACAGTTGGCTTTCTGGATTACCTCAAGCCTTGAAAGGAGACGGTGAATTCCACTGACTCCCACATCATAAATACGTTCCACATTGGCTCCGAAAAACTCTGCCGTCTGCGCAGCCTCTTCTGCCACTGCAATATCTGCCGTTCCAGCCGTACATACTGCTATCAGTCCACTGCGTTTTTTATCCTTTTTTTCAATTTTTAATATACGAGAAACAGGGTCATAGGTAACCTGCGGTAATTCCTTGTGCAACAGCTCATACTGTGCCAAAGACGCCCTGGTTCCCATGACCTCGCCTTCATCCTTGTATATTCTCTGAAAGATTTCAAGAAGAAACTCATCCCGTTTTCCCTGACAGAATACCACTTCTGCAAAACCGGAACGCACTTTCCGATGGCTGTCTATCTTTGCATAGCCCATCTCTTCAAATGGTTCCCTTTTAAAAAACTGCTCCGCTTCTTCTACGGTCATCTTTCCGCTTTTCACCTGTTCTAATACTTCATGCGCTTCCATTCTGACATCCTTCCAATCTTTTCCCCCTGCCGGACTTTCGTCTCGACTCCTTTATTGGAATTATACACAATATCTGCGTCCAGTTCTACCCTGTCTTTTTCCAGGCACAAAATTACCGTAGAACCGCCAAATTCAAATTTACCTTTTTCTTCTCCACGGTGCACCGGGCAGTTTTCTTTCTCATTACAGATTCTGCCTACCATAAGTGCACCCACTTCCATCATTAAAATATTGCCAAAATGCTGACTTTTCAGCACAGAAAATTCTCTGGTATTTTCCTTATAAATCGGATATATTTCTCCCGCCAGCGGATTTACCGTATGAAAAACACCCGGAATCCTATAGATGTACCCCATTCTGCCATCATCCACAAAGCTGTAATGATGATAATCATCTACCGTCAGACGGAAAATACAAAGGGTTCCGCCCTCATAATGATGGGCGATTTTCCTGCTGCGGAAAAGACTCTCCATGGTATATTCCGTATCCTTGACGCGGACTTTTCCCTCTGCTGTAATGGGATATATACTGAGCCTGCTGTCGCAGGGTGCACAGAAATTCTCCTTAACACGGTCAAATTTCCGGTGTCCCGGCTTGACTTTCCTGGTGAAAAAATCATTATAGGAACGGTATTCCCGTTCCTCATAATCTGTCATATCTATATGATTCTTTTTTATAAATGGTGCAATTGCAGCCTTTGATACCGGCTGGTTCAAAAGGAATCCACCTGCTTTGGAAACAAAAGGTTTCACCAGAATTCCAAGTAAAATTCTTCCGGCAGCCGTCTCATACAATGCCTTTAACACTCTGCCCTGTGCTGCATTCTCACCAATTTCATTTCCATTCCGATCTACACAACGCATCCTCGTTTCCTCCTCATTTTTCCTTATTGCAGGAAATGTTACGCAATTTCTACCTCATCAGACGGTCTAAAATGGAATTCTCCAGTCCCGGAAAGCACAGTGAAATATGATATTTTGAGAATAAGAAGATTGCAATTACTGCACATGCCACAAGGATAACCAAAACTGCAAGAAATGCATTAGATGGCTTTCTCAATTTAAAATCTACAATGAATAATGTGCCAACTACTGCCAAAACAAAGAGTAGTAACACACTGAATTCACGCTCCGCAATTACAAAGTTCAGCATAAATGCCAGTGGCAGTACGATTGCCATCGTTGTAATCGGCAGTCCGTGATAATATTTATTGGCACCCTCTTCTACTCTCTGGCGGTTGGTTTCCAACACATTGAAGAATCCAAGACGAATCACGGAGCAGACACAATAATATGCCAGAACAATGGTTCCAAGAATACCTCTTACACCAAGCACATAACAGATTACTGCCGGGAACGCACCAAAGCAGACTACATCGCAAAGGGAATCAATCTGAACGCCAAATAACTTTTCATCATCAGTACGGTTCTTTTTGGTTCTTGCAATCTTTCCATCAAACATATCAAATAATCCGGATAATGCCAGACAGATAATTGCTGTTCTATAATGTCCTCCAATTGCCTGAGTGATTCCAAAAACAGAACACATCAGACTAATATATGTAAGTACTACTGTATAATCATAAAAACCTATCATTTTTTCCTCTACCTTTCTTCCCTCTTCTGTTTATGCGGTCTTCCTATCGTAAAATGTGCTACGACTGTCATAACTGCGCTTAAAATTAATTCTGTGTAATAACTGAGTCCCCTGCTTACCACCATCGCCGGCAATGTCAGTGTGCCGCAGATTGGTGCAAAAATAGATAAAAACAGTGATTCACTGATTCCCATTCCTCCCGGTAACGGAAGCATATCCACCGCAACGGAAATCATTCCCTGTAATACAACAATGGTTACCATCCCTGTTCCATTGATTCCGAAGGAACGGCAGGTCAGATATGTTACAAAAAAGAGTAACAGTCTTTGTACTACGGTAATCAGAAATACATTGGTTACGACCAATTTATGGGTACGGAAATATCCTGCCACATCCTGATACTGCTTCATGGCATTTGCCATTTTTTCCCGGTAATATTCAGTACGCTTCATCAGATGAATTTTGCCAAGTCCTCTTATGATGGCATCCATCATATTAGCTGCCAGTGTCGGATGGAAAACCAGAAACATCATAAATGCCACACAAAAGACATTTAATAAAAGTCCCAGATAACACCATCCCAGCACAGGTTCAAGATAATGCATAATCTGTGCCGGACGAATGATTACAACCAATGTGCCGAGTACCACAAGTACCAGCTTATAGGTAATGGTTACAATCATTAAAACCAGTGTCGATACCGGTATGGACAGCTTATCCTTTTTCATATAATAAATCTGTGCCGGCTGTCCTCCGGTTGCCGATGGTGTAATACAGCTGAAAAAGAATCCAACAAAGGAATACAGGAAACAATGCATAAGTTTTATCTTCTGCCGGATGCTTCGCATCATATAAAATATAATAACAGATTCACTGCAGATAAAGAATACCACGCAGACCACCGCAACAAGCCAGTACCGGTAATCCGTATTCCGGATATAGCCGAACAATTCACCTAAATCCTGTCCATGAAAGATTGCATATATGGTAATTGCAAATACGGTAATAAGAAAAACTGCATTCAGTATTCCTTTTTTCTTACTCATCATAATGCTTCACCCCAAATATCTTTCTTCCGATTTTATCAAAAACTTTCATTACCGGACGGTACATTCCGGTATGCTTTGATACAAACCAGCAGAATTCTGCCAGAAAAATGCCTGCTACCAGGTCAATCATATAATGCTGTTTGGTAAACTGGGTGGATGCACAAATCAATGCTGCCATCACAAAAGAAAATCCTTTGTACCAGCCCGGCAGCTTACAGCTCTTTCTTACCCCGATGAAGCAGAACCAACTTACCAGACAATGGATGGATGGAAAGAGATTCGTCGGTGCATCCGATGCATAGATAAAACGCACCAGCCAGCTGCAGAAATCATGCCCTGTCACTTCCGGTCTAATATTCGTGGTTGGAAGCAATATAAATAAGATGCAGCAGATTACTCTTGACAACATATCCGCTGTTGCAAAACGGAAAAATGTTTCCTTATCTTCTCTCGATACCAGAATATAATTTATTAAACTGAACGCAAAAAATAAAACATACAGAATAATCCACTCTTTTACAAAAGGAATACTCCTGTCCAGATTGCTGGTCAGGTCATAATGCTTTGCATTTGCCATCAGCCTCTGGGTGCCCCAATAAATAATGGTATTAAAAATGGCACACCATGCCAATGGCAGTGGTCCATATGATGGTATCCATTTTGCTATGTATTTTTGATAAAATTTTCCCAACTTTGTCTCTTCACACATAATTTTCTAACTTTCTATTTTTTCCGACTTAATAATCATATTCGATTTTCTTTTAAATCACAAGCAGATATTCCCGGTGTTTATTAATATTTCCTTAATTTTGTTTTATTTTAAGCAGCTTTTTTCAGATTCTCTCTTTTTAGGTAATATCCACCATACGAAGCCCTTTCGGATAATGATTCTTCATAATTCCACCTGCCAGCTTGCCCCAGCCGATGCTGTAGCCATCTACGCAGATTAAATACCAGCCCTTTTCTCCTCCCCATGAAAAAGTCTGTCCCATCAGATACTGTCTGATTTCCTGGCTGCCAGAAGAAAGCATGGCAACATGAAATGCCTCTTGTGGCTGCATGGCAAGTGCCAGTGCATGGGATGGTTCAAAACGGTTCTTTTTTAAGGTGCCAAGATGCAGTCCCGGCCGTAATACCTTCAGCCCCTTTAAAGCAGGAAATCCTTCCGGCATCAGATAGAGCTGCTCTCCAAATTTAAGCAATGCTCCCTGAGGTTTTTCTTTTAAATTCTCTTTTACAAAAGAAAGATATTCCGGGCAGTCTTTTTCCTTTATGCCCTTTTCCGTCAGTCCAAAGCCGCCATAACCTTCGCCTGCTTTCGTTATCACTGCTGCAAAATGTCCTTCGCCTTCGATTTTATGCGGAAACAGTCGGATGCAGCCTTCTTTGTCATGAATGAAGCCTTCACTGTCAATTCCTTCTGCAATCTGGCAGTCCGGATGACGTTCTAAGAAACGGTGCACACTTCCTTCATCCTCTTCCGGTGCAAAGGTGCAGGTGGAATATACCATCCTGCCGCCGGGCCTTAACATCTCATACGCACAGTCTAAGATGCCGTCCTGCCGGTCGGCACATAATCTGACATTTTCTATACTCCACTCATTTCCGGCCTCTTCATTCTTCCGGAACATGCCTTCCCCGGAGCATGGTGCATCCACCATGATTTTATCAAAGCAGCCTGGAAAACGCTCTGCCAGATGCTCCGGTGTCTCATTTAATACCAGTGCATTTTTAATTCCCATCCGCTCAATATTTTCAGATAAAATCTTCGCTCTCGCCGGATGAATCTCATTACAGATTAAGATTCCTTCCCCTTTCATAGCTGCCGCAATCTGGGTGCTCTTTCCACCGGGAGCTGCACAGAGGTCTAAAATGATATCCCCCGGCTGTGCCTTAAGACATTCTGCCGGTACCATTGCCGACGGCTCCTGAATATAATACACACCAGCATTGTGATAAGGATGTTTTCCCGGACGAATCTCTTTTCCATAATAAAAACCGGTCTCACACCATGGAACCGGTTTTAGCTTCCAATCTGTCTGTTGTAAAAATCCTGATACTCTGGTTTTCCCTGTATTAATCCGGAACGACTGCTGCCGCTCCTGCCCTAAGCTTTCAAAAAATGCCGGGTACTCTTCCCCTAACATTTCTTTCATTCTCTCTAAAAACTCTACCGGGAAACTATTATTTTCCTGTTCTGAATGCATCCGTATTTCTCCCTTCATCCACTTGCAGTAATCCGTAGAGTAACGGTTTTAGCTGGAATTCTTCGCACATGGCATCCACTTCTTTTAAAAGCTTATGCTTATGCTCCTTTGAAATCTTTGCCTTTCTCGCCCGGATCAGAAGATTCTTTGGCGTATGGGACAAATCCACAAATTCTAAGACCTGGCTCTTGTATCCGCAGCACTCTAAGAGGTTGGCACGGATTGCATCCGTTGTCAGTGCTGCAAAACGCTCTTTGATAATGCCATAACGGGTCATCAGATGCAGCTTTTCGCTCTCCATCTGCTCATTTAATTCATGCTGGCAGCATGGCACGGAGAAAATCATTTCCGCATCCCAACTGATAGCATTGTATAAGGCAAAATCCGTTGCGGTATCGCAGGCATGCAAAGATACTACAATATCCACCGGAAACGGTGCTTTGTAGCCATTGATATCTCCCAGTTCAAAATGCAGGGTGTCATATCCGTATTTTTTTGCTGCCTGATTACATTTTTCTATGACATCTTTCTTTAAATCCAGTCCTACAATCTCTACTGGAATCTTGCGCACTTCCGTAAAGTAGTAGTACATAACAAAAGTAAGATAGGACTTGCCGCAGCCGAAATCAATGATATGAAGCTTCTCCTTTTTGCAGTCCTTCACATAATCATCAATGATTTCAACAAAACGATTAATCTGCTTAAACTTATCATACATGGTGCGGACGATTTTGCCCTCTGCAGTAAAAATTCCCATATCCACCAACGGCGGAATGACCTTACCTTCTTCTAAGAGATAATTTTTCTTCCGGTTATGGGTTGCAGTCTCATTTACTGCATTCTGCAGCTTTTTCTTTTTATAAGACGGCACTCCTTTTTTGGATACCAGAAGAATATGCTCTGCTTCTATATCAAATCCATTGAGCTGACGAAAATGATTCTGCATCAGTTCTTCCAATGCTGTCTCTAATTCTTCTACAGATAGATTCTCATGAAATACCTGCTTGTCCGTATATTTTTCCATCTGGAAAAAGGCTTCCTTTTTCTGTACGATAATTTTACGATACTCTTCCTGCTTTGTGGCAGGCTTACTGATAATCAGCTTCCTGCAGCTTTCTGCGATTGCTTCTATATACTCTCTCATTTCCATTATGCTTCTCTTAACTTTGCAATAATCTCATCTGCGATTGTCTCTGCACTCCTGCCGTCTGTTGCCACCGCAAGGTCTGCAACACTTTCATAACGGCTGCGACGTTTCTCCATCAGTTCACGGATGTACTCCACATTCATATGGCCATTTAAAATCGGGCGGTCCTTGCTGTAGCGGACTCTCTCATAAATGGTTTCCGGTGTAGCAGATAACAGAACGATTCTGCCATTTTCTTTCATAAAAGATACATTTTCTTCCCGCAGCACTGCACCGCCACCGCAGGATACGATGACACCGTCTTTTTCTGAAATATCTTTTACAAGCTGTGTCTCCAAATCTCTGAAATGTGTTTCACCATACTGTGCAAAAATGTCAGAGATAGCCATTTTCTGCTGCTCTGCAATCATTTCATCCATTTCGCAAAGAGGAACATTTAATTTCTCTTTTAATACTTTTGCTATGGTGCTCTTTCCGGCTCCCATAAATCCAATCAGAAAAATATTCTCTGCCATTTTCTAATTCCTTTCCATATGTATGATTCCAAATATCGATTGAAATTCTTCTCTATTATTTTTACTGTCTATTGCTATTCTGATGTATGATTTCCAATATCCGCCGCAGTTCTTCTGCATCTATCTGTCCCGGTGCGCTGCTCTTTCCGGCTGCGCCAAAGGTAACTGCCGAGCCAAAGATTTCTCCGCAAAGACGGCTGATTAAGCCCTCTCCTGCCATAGACATGGTAATAACAGGTGTCTTCCCTGTTTCCTTCCAGCTTTCCGTTACCGTAAGCAGTGTTAAAACATCCTTGCTGCTTTGTGGCATAACGGCAATCTTTGGAATATCTGCGCCAAGTGCTTCCATTTTCTGAAGTCTGGCAAGGAGTTCTTCTGCTGCCGGTGTTTTTTCAAAATCATGATTGGATGCAATGACTTTTACATTATTGCTATGTGCTGCCGCTACTACTGCCTTTACAACAGCATCCCCGGAAAATAATTCCACATCCACGCAGTCCACAAAGTCGGATGCAATTGCAGCTTCATTTAAGCTTTGATATGCTCCGTCGCTTAAGGCAGCTTCTCCGCCTTCCCTGCTGCTTCGGAAGGTAAATAAAACCGGCAGTTCTCCCAAACATTTACGAAGCTTTTCTAACAGTGCTACTACTTTTTTACTGTCTGCAGCTTCTTCATACCAGTCCACACGAAATTCCACCAGATCCGGTTTTGCATCCTTCGCCCGCTCTGCGCCCTCTAATATTTCTTTTTCCGTCTTTCCTACAACCGGAACACAAATCTTTGGCATTCCGCTTCCGATTTCCAATGTCCTGATTCTGACTACCGTCTGCTCCATTTCTTACTCCTTATCCTACTGGAAAAACTTCTCTTTTACTTCCCGTACTGGCATCTCTTCTCCGGTGTACAGGCGGAATGCAGCAACACCCTGCCACAGTAACATTCCTTTTCCATTGAGGCAGGTGCAGCCTGCTTCTTTTGCTTCCCGGAGTAATCTTGTCTCTTCCGGATTATAAACGGCATCTGCAACCACCAGTCCCGGACGGAATGCGGATGTATCTTTCACAACGCTTTCTTTTTCCATCGGTTTCATTCCAACGATGGTTGCATTGGCAAAAATGTCAGAGCTTTGAATCTCTTCTGTCATCTTTGCAGTATCTGCAATGTCATACACATTTACCACAATGCCCGGCACTTCTTTTCTAATCTTCTCTGCTGTTTCCAGTGTTCTTTCGAAGAAGTCATCTTTGATATTGAAAATGCTGATTTCTCTTGCCCCGTCCAGCGCACACTGTACCTGAATGGCAGTGGCTGCTCCGCCGCCTCCTGCTACTGTGATTTTCTTTCCTTTTATCTCAATTCCATGGTCTCTTAAATTGCCTACAAATCCTTCACCGTCTGTCATATGTCCGATTAATTTTCCATCTTCATTTACTATGGTATTGACTGCTCCGATAATCCGGGCTGCCGGTGAAAGCTCATCCATATATTTTGCAGCTTCTGTCTTACATGGCATCGTTACATTGCAGCCACGCATGTGGAAAAGGCGCATGGCATCCAAGGCTGCCTTTACTTCTTCTACTTTTATATCGAATGCTACGTATGCATAGTCTAATCCTAATTTTTCAAAGCTATAGTTATACATTGCCGGGGAGCCTGAGTGTCCTACCGGGGAACCGATCAATGCCAATAATCCTGTATGTCCTGTTATTCTTCCTTTTCCTTCCATGTCTTTTCTCCTTCTGCTAAAAATGATTCTGTTCAGGTGATTACGATAACGCAAAACAACGATCAAACGATTGTTGCTGCCATTTAACGATGTTTTCTTTTGATGAACAGGAAATGTCCTATCGTTCTTAGATACGCATTTTGCTTGTAGTAGACTGTCTTTCCACCTGCTTTGACGGGATATCTGCACTGTCCGCCGGAGGCGGATGCCACAGCAAACCTGCAAGGGGCACTAAGAATTTCGATAAAGTTACGAATTCGTCCGGCAACCGGCGCATATTCGCATCCATGCTTAAGATGCGCCTCACTGGCACATCCCTGTGCCAGTGCTGCCGGTTTGCCGCCGAAATTCCAAGTGCCCCTAACAGCCTGCTTCATGCATCCGCATTCCGGCGCACCGTACAGATATCTTGTCAAACATTGGAAAGACCGGCTAAATCACAAAAGCAAAATGCAGTGTCTTAGAACGATGACATTTCCTATTACAAAAGAAACATCTGTCAAATGGCAGATACAATGGTTGCATCCTGTTTTCCTCTATCGTAATCACCCGAGTGAAACTCTTTTTCTATCATAGCTTTTTTTCCATGCCATGGCAATATTTATCAGAAAATATTCTGTCCATTCCGGTAATTATCCCACATAGCGCTGTTCGCCCGTTTTACTTCCTGTTCAAACTCCCGGGCAGATATCAGCTTGCAGTCCTGGCCGCGGATAATCATCTGCTCTAAGCCATCGGAGGTTGCAACCGTTACATCATAATGATTGTGATGTTCGTGGGCAAAGCGTTCAATGTACTGGTCTGCCGTTTCTGCTTCCTTCGTAAAGACAATATGGATATTGTGATAGTCCAACTGTTCTGTCTTATGTCCGGTCAGGCGGTATGCATCAAACACCACAATGACTTCGCCACCAAAGATGCCCTGATAGTTGCAGAGAATGTCCTGCAATTTGCCTCTGGCTCCATCCAGATTCACTTCTGCCAGTTCATGTAAATCCTTCCAGGCATAAATTACATTGTAGCCATCCACCAGTAGATAGCGTTCCAGTTTTTCCGGCTTGTGGTAAGTACGGACGGTTGGTGCATTGTTTTCTGCTTTGCGTTTTCGCACAACACCGTTTTTGCGTTTTCCTTCCTGCCGGTTGGCATAGAAGGTCTTTTCTAAAATAGCATCGATTTCATCGGTATCTACCCAGTCCTCTACTACGCCGGGACGGTGGACTTTTATCCGTTCTTCTTTTGTGCCGCCATCTTCTTCTAAAACAGATGGCATATGCATGTACTCTTTTACTTCATACCACGGCACCAGATAGCCCGCTCCGTGGGCACAGAATACGGAATCTGATGTATTATATAAATCTGCCTCCGGCTGATAACCGATAGCTTCTACCACCTCATCCTGATTCTGGCACACCTCGTAGCCCTGCAATGTGCAGAAGAATTTGCCACGCCCTTTGGCATAGGTATTTAATTCCTTCTGATAATCCGAAAGCTTCGATACCGGGCCGCTTCCGGTGAGCAGTGCCATTCCATTTTCTATCTGCGGAGCGTCCATTCTGCTATTACGCTGCTCCATATCATGCATTGCACGACCCAGACATTCTTCCGGTATTTCCAGACGGAATGCATAATATGGCTCTAACAATACAGAATCTGCTTCCATCAGCCCCTGCCTTACCGCCCGGTAAGTAGCCTGTCTGAAATCACCGCCTTCCGTATGTTTCGGATGTGCCCGTCCGGACACTACGGTAATCTTCATATCTGTAATGGCAGAACCGGTTAATACGCCCTTATGTTCCCGCTCTGCAAGATGGGTCAGTATCAGCCGCTGCCAGTTCTTATCTAAAATATCTTCACTGCAGTCTGTCTGAAAACACAGTCCGCTTCCGCGCTCACCCGGCTCTAACAGAAGATGTACTTCCGCATAATGGCGCAGTGGTTCAAAATGTCCGACTCCTTCTACAGTATTGCGGATGGTTTCTTTATAAATAATCTTTTCTTCGCCAAAATCCACTACTACGCCGTAGCGTTCTTTTACCAGTTTCTGTAAGATTTCAAGCTGTACTTCGCCCATCAGCTTAATGAGAATCTCTCCGGTTTCTTCCCGGTATACAATATGCAATTCCGGATTTTCTTCCTCTAACTGCTTTAATTTTGGCAGCATAACCGCCACCGGAACTTCCTTCGGCAAAACCAGTTTTACACTGCGTACCGGCTCTAAGACCGGAAGTATGGACTCTTCTTCAATGCCAAGTCCTTCTCCCGGATACGTCTTTGTCAGTCCGGTAACAGCACAGACTGTACCTGCTGCCGCCTCGGATACTGCCTCATATTTTTCTCCGGAATAAATACGGATCTGATTGACCTTTTCCGCCCACTCTTCTTCTCCGGCTTTGCCATTAAGCATGTCCTTTACACGAAGAGTTCCTCCGGTCACTTTAAGATAAGTCAGCCGGTTTCCCTGTTCTTCTCTTGCAATCTTAAAGATTTTAGCACCAAATTTATCCGGATACTGCGGTGTCCTGCCATATTCGTAAAGTCCGTCTAACAGTTCTTCCACACCCTGCACCTTTAATGCAGAGCCAAAATAGCAGGGGAAAAGCTCCCGCTTTGCAATCATTTGTGCAAGGTCATTGGATGCAAGACTTCCTTCCGATAAGAATTTCTCCATGGCTGCTTCTTCGCACATAGCCGCCTCTTCATAGAAGCCTTCGTTCTGCTCCTGTGTAAAGTCAATGCAGTTGCTGTCCAAATGCTCCTTGATTTCCCATAAAAGAGCCTCTTTATCCGCTCCCGGCTGATCCATTTTATTGATAAATAAGAATACCGGAACCTGATAAAGTTTTAACAGACGCCACAGCGTTCTGGTATGTCCCTGCACACCATCGACTCCGCTGATGACCAGCACTGCATAATCAAGCACTTTAAGGGTCCGCTCCATCTCCGCAGAAAAGTCCACATGCCCCGGTGTATCCAACAAAGTGATTGCCATATCTTTCCAGGAAAATTCTGCCTGCTTTGAGAAAATCGTAATTCCACGCTCCCGCTCCATGGCATTATTGTCAAGATATGCATCCTTATTATCCACTCTTCCCAGATGGCGTATGCTTCCGCTTGTATACAACATACTTTCCGATAATGTTGTCTTTCCTGCATCTACATGTGCAAGAATTCCGATTACCAGCTTCTTCATGTTTAAAGGTATCCTTTCTGACATTTTTTTACGCTGTACAACTAGTCCCGGTTCAGCTCGGCTAAAAGCTCTGCCCGCTTGCTTCCAATCAGCAGCTCCTGATTATACTGTAAATAGCGGTCGCAGTTGTGCTCGGCTAAGAATCTTGCGGATTCTGCCACGGTAGCAAGATCTGTTACAAATACCACCATTTCCTGGCCGCCCTCAAATGCCTGCTCCATAAAATCAAACGCATGCTCTAAGGCTGCTGCGGTCTTTTCTTCGATTGTTTCTAATGTCTTTCTCTGGATATCAAAGGCTGCCTTTTTTTCCTCAAAAACTTCTTTCTTTGCCCCTTCGGAATTACGGTACTCTTTCAAGGCTGCAAAGTCGCGATCTGTCTTAGCCTTTTCTTTTCCATAGCTTCGGAACAGATTCTGTAATCCGTCCAACAAAAGATTGACCACGCTGAGTCTTTCATCAAAAGCTGCATCATAAATCCGGGCAAATACTTCCGGCCGAATCTTTCCTTCCAATATTAACGGAATTCCATAGTCATCCTTATACTTCTGGTATAAATCAAAATATGCTGCCGCATCCTCTGCCACATCCTTATGGTGTAAAAATTCTCCTACAACGGTCTCATCTACCGGAAGCCCCATTTCTTCATAGGTCTTCATCAGAATGCTTAAATCCTCCCAGCCTCTTGCTGTGACAAACTGCAAGCCGTCTACATCTGCTTCCACCCGGTAGAAATTCTTTGGACGAAGCTCAAGATAGCTTAAAATTGCACCATGGATATGTCTTGTTCTGGCATAAGCTTTCCAAACACCAAGGTCTGCCTCTACCTGCATACAGCGGACACGGTCCAAGGTTACCATATCAAATTCCCGCACCGATTTATTGTATTCCGGCGGATTGCCTGCTGCAACAATAATCCAGCCCTCCGGCACTGCCTGATTACCAAAGGTCTTGCACTGCAAAAACTGCAGCATGGTCGGTGCCAGTGTCTCAGACACACAGTTAATCTCATCAATGAAAAGGATTCCTTCCGGACAGCCTTCCTCGATTTTCCGGTATACGCTGGCAATAATCTCACTCATGGTATATTCCGTTATGGAATACTCTTTGCCTGCAAATTCCATTTCTTTGATAAAAGGAAGTCCCACTGCACTCTGTCTGGTATGATGGGTAATCGTATATGCTACCAGTCCGATTTTGCACTCCTCTGCAATCTGCTCCATAATCTGGGTCTTGCCGATTCCCGGCGGTCCCATTAATAAGACCGGTCTCTGACGAATCAGAGGAATCTTATATCTGCCCTCATCATCCTTTTTCAAATATGCTGTTACGGTATGTTTGATTTCTTCCTTTGCCTGTTTGATATTCATCTGTTTTCTTCCAATCTATATTATTTCTCTCATGCATTCTGTTCCAGCTCTTCCGGCTCCAGCTGCAGCCGCATTGCCCATGGCGGTACTGCCGTCTCATCATAGGCTCCCAAGAATAAAAATGCGGTCTTATATTCCGGCTTCTTTACCGGATAAATGCCCTTGCCATCGGTAAAGTACAAGAGTCCATCCAGATGCCGGATGTTTCCTTCTTTGATTAGTTGGTTTACATAAGTAAACGCCGGTCGAAAATCTGTATTTCCGCCGCCCACTACCTGAAAGCTTTTTAGCAGCCGCTCCATTTCTTCCTGACTGCTGATTACCTCATCCATTTCCACTTTATCATCGCACTGGATAATCCGGATTCTGCATCTTCGAAAGAAGCTGTTCTGCTGGGATAAAATGCCAAATGTCTCATTTAAAAAGCCTTTGATTAAACTGCCGCTGGTAGAATAACTGGTGTCTACCACCACTACAAATTCCCGGATTTTCTTTACTTCCCGGCTCTCCACCGGTTCTATCAGGGCATATTCTTATAAAGCCGCAGCCCATAGGTATAATAATTCAAATCATACTCATCGGGATTGCATTTTAATTCTTCCTGTAGTATGGAAAATTTCTGTAAAAATTCCTTATAACTCCGGCGGCTTTTCGCAGCACTGATCTGTGTCATCAGAAGTTCTTCTCCCTTTTCCGGCTCATCTCCATGCCGCTTCTTCGCCATACTGGTCTGCCTTGCTATCTTATTCCATTTATTTCTGGCCGCAGATGCCGCGCCATTGCCGGTTTCCTCTTTCCAGAAACGGTGGTCATCCGTATAAAATTCATGATTTAAGGTAAGAAGCTCTTCCATGGATTTTCCCCGCAGCCAGCGGTATACCACTGCTGCTGAAATCCGCCCCTCACCCTTCAACGCTTCATAGGTCTGCTGCCGCAGAAAGCTTAATGCGCGCCTGGTACAGGCTTGTCCATGCCGTCAATGGTCTGCTCCACTACAATATCGCAGGCAAGATTCCAAAGCTTCGTATCTCTGTTTCCTTTTAAAAATAAGTGTGAAAAAATACAGTGCAATATCGTGTGCAGGTACGCCCGGTTCATAAATGCCGGATTATTCCGGAATACACGTATTACCTGTCCTGCTGAGAAAAAGAGACTCTCTCCGTCCGTAGCCATTGTCTCTAAGCCTTCCATTGCCTGAGGCTTCAATGCAGAAAGTGCCACATCAAGATATCGCAAATCCAGATAGATTTCACTTCTTGCATGCTGCAAGATTTTTACAGACATATCATTTTCCCATTCGGTCTGGGTCTTAATATGCGCCATCTTCTACTCCTTTCTGCCACTGCATATTTTCTTAATTTTCTGCTGTTTTTACCACTCAATATCATAACAGGAAGAAGCTGCTTCTTCCTTATAATATTTCTGCTGCCAGCTGCTTAAGCTGACACTGCCTTCTGCCCAGCCGGCTTCTGCCGCCTGCTCGATTAATGCAGTGATTCCACTCCGCTCCACCACCTGAAGCCGGCATATCAGCTCTAATAATGCTAAATCTTTTTTCTGAATCAAAACATCGCATACCTCACTGGCATGTTCTTTTAAATAAGAAAGATAACGTTCACGGGCTTCTTCCTTTAATTCCACCGGATATGCCAGTCTGCAAAGTGCCATTCTGGCTGCAGTCCACATCTTCTCCTCAATGCAGATCCGCTCAAATATCATATCGTATGCGGCGGCATCTACCATCCGCTCATGAAAACACTGTCTTGCCCGGAAACCTTCCCCCGCAATATTCAGTGCAAATATATGTGCCGGTCCGATTTCTTCATAGGAATCGTAATATTCCGGATAGAAAAATAAGGCTTCCTTAAATTCCACTTCCAAATCAGCCCGAACCTGATTTAAGATAAGCTGTGCGCCACTGGCTTCTTCCATGGAAGAACGAAGCACCAGCCGCTTTAAGCTCCGGCAGTTCATAAAGGCATCGCTTCCTAATTCTTTTAAGAAACGCCCCAAGGTAAGTGTTCGTAATTTGCGGCAATTATAAAATGCCAGATTCCCGATTTGTTCCACGGAATCCGGCAAAGAAATTTCTTCGATATCATTTCCACATAATGCCTTCATAAAACTGTCCACTTCGCCGATGGTAACGGCATCTGCCGGAACATGTTTGCTTTCCGAAAAACAATATGCGCCTATTCTCTTTACTGTGAATCCATCTATCTGTTCTGGAATTACAACAACCGGTGTCGTCCCATATACACGCTCTATGCTTATGGAATGTTCATCCAGCGGCTGTATCTCATAGCTGTATGCTGTGTTCATCTTACGCTCCAGTTTCCTCAACTTTTCTCTGCTACAATATAACACATCCCCGGTTATCGCACAAGTTCCGTCATTCCGCCTTCTAAAATCAGACGGTTATCTTCATAGATTCCGGCAAACTGGCTCATTGGAAGCGGGCTTACACCCATTCCCACCTCAATGGTATAGCCGGGACGATTGTATTCCTGAATAAACCAGTCTTTGAAACCAGCATAACCCGACGCAGATGGTGTCTCTTCCACCCGGTATCCGCTGACCTCGCCAAAGTATTCTGCAATTCTTCTGGAATCTGCCGGTTCATAGTCAAGATACCGCCAGTAAATCACTTCTCCCTGTGCATGATATGCCAGAATTAACGAAAAATTATGGGCTCTTGTAAATTCATAGACACTGCGGCTTTCCGGTGCCACAAGGGGAGCCTCTCCCACATAATCTCTTGGTGCCGGTGTTGTAAATCCCATGGCAAATTTAATGTTTCTGGCATTTTCCCAGCCCGCCGGAAATTGCAGATTCAAATCAATTCCTTCTATATTGGCTTTCCATCCATTCGGAAATGGAATCTTCGGATAATCAGCTGCAATGCGCTCTGCCTCTTCTAAGGATGCACCCTCTTCTAATACTCCATTCACTAAATCCACGCCATCCGGGTTTACCAGGGGAACAAGATACAGGGAAAATCCATAAAAAAGCCATGCCGCCTGCACAGTATAAAGCATGCGTCCCGCTGCAAATGCATGGGCATATTCTTCCGCAAATTTAAGCAGGACCGGTGTGGTAATCCATTCGTTGGCATGATATGCTCCACTGTAAAAGACTTCCCGCTCTCCTGTTCCAATCCGAAGATAGGGAATTTCCTTTCCCATCGCACTTTTTCCAATATTTCCCTGAACCAAGAAAGGATAGCGTACCGTAAGCCCTTCCAATATCCAGTCATTGAGATAAGAAGTGTAAGCCACATCTTCTGCTACAAGCGAAAAAGAGAATGGAATTGCAAGAATACTTCCGGTCCGCAGTGCCAGCGGATTTACTGTTGGATTGGCTGTCATAATCGCTGATACACTGGTGTCATAATTTGCCGCAATACCCCATAATGTATCACCGGATTTTATTTCATGCATCGTATATCCTTTTAAATAAGGGAAAAGCTTTCCCCACACTACATCATCTATTTTACAGTTAAATTCTTCCCCGCTCTTTTTCCTTAAAAACTGCCGCAATGCCCTGCAGGTATTCTCTCCCAAAATTCCATCTTTCCTTATATCATATCCCGCACGGTTTAATGCCAGCTGCACATACTGTACCAGCACGGAGCGTTCTCCCAGATTCAATACTTTCATTCTTTCACCTGTTTCCAGTCCTTCTTATCAGTATATGCAGCTGTTTTCAAAACGTAACAAAGAATGTGCCCTGCCACATTCTCGCGCCTGCGGCGGTCGCTTGCGACATCTACCTTATACGCCGCAGTGCGCATCCTCGCGGAGCGTTTTTCACTTTACAGGAAAGCAATTTCCTGTAAAGTGAAAAAGCCTTGCAGTTTTCTGCAAGACTTCTTCTGGTTATGATATATAATACAATTTGTTTGTACCCTACGGAAATGTTTTTGTTTTTGGAATTTACATTCCTGCTAACTGTTTGCCTAAACTTTCGCATGTAGCGACTGCATCGTCATCCGGTGCTTCCTGACAAATCACACCTTCGCCATTTACAACGGTTGCTCCTGCACTTGTCATACGGTCTACCCAGTCACGCATCCACTGTCCATCGCCCCATCCGTAAGAACCGAATAATGCGATTTTCTTTCCTGCTGCAAAGCCTTCTACTTCTTCAACGAATGGCTCCATCTCGCCTTCTTCTAAGACTTCTGCACCCATTGCAGGACATCCCATTGCAAATACGGAAGAAGCTTTTAATGCATCCATATCAGCTGTACTTACATCAACAACCTCTGCTTCTTTGCCAGCTGCTTCAATTCCTCTTCCAACAGCCTCAGCCATTGCCTGTGTGTTTCCTGACTGTGTCCAATAAACTACCTGAATCTTACTCATTTTTTCTACCTCCTAAACAGCCGCTTTCTGCGGCATGCTGTCATTATAAATACCAATGATGTCCCGCATTCCCACTCCATTGGAGAGAAGCTGGATGATGGTCTCTTTTTCCATATCATAGCGTGCGAAAAGACGTTTCTTTTCCGGAACATGCGCATACACTTTCCAGTAACCCTGATAGAGTGCATTCTGTCCATTCTGTTCCATAAACCCTCTTACATCTTCTACCGGATAGCCAAGCAGCAATCCCATTTCATGAGGAAAGCCAGGTTCTCCGCACATATAACCCTGGTAACGTTTCTGAAACGTACTGAGAATATTTCCGAGCGTAAAGTCCTGATAACCGGACTCCTGCAGCAGCTCCCATATCTCTTTACGCATCAGATACGCCTCCAACGGTTTCTTCCGAAAAAGAAGGTAACGAGCTTTTTCCCTGGTCCTGAGCAGTAGCAGGAATGAAATTCCGGATTTTCTCAGGCACTGTTTTACCGCATCCTCCATGCCTGTTGAAACGACTAAGAGATTGGATATCTTTACTCCTGCGATCAATGGGGCACATTGTAACGCTAACTGCGTCTCTGCATTGTGTAAATCCATCTGTTGTACAATTTCCAGAATCTCTGTACTCATAGTTTCTTTTCCTTTCGTTCTAGTTAGCTGTTCCTAACTTGTGTTTATCATAACTAATTACATTTCTGTTGTCAACATAAAATGTGCGTGGTGAGAATTCTTTATCATATTAAGAATTTCAGTTAGTTTGATATGGTTTTAGTTTGGCTGGGTGGGATGAAAATATACTTGTATAAAAATACCAGCAGTTTCGCTGCAATATTACATTTTCAAGTTCTACTCTACATTCTTCAAAGCTTCGTCCATTGGTATCTTCCGAATCTTACCCAGGCAGAAGAATGCAACTACGAAGTATGCCGCCAGTACCATCAGAAGTATCTTCCAGTAGATGTTCGGGTCATAGTAGATGCTCAGCCAGCCGGAGTAATCACTCATCATTGCCCGGTAGATGACATTAATGGTCTCGGTAGCAATTGCTTCACCCAGGATAACGGATATCACCACAATCCAGGTGGTGGCTGTCAGATACAGTTTCCCAATTTCTCGGGTGTTGTAACCCAATATCTTAACCATGGATATGGATGAAGCATTCCGCTCGATAATCAGCTTTGTCATCAGGTAAATAAGGATTGCTGCCAGTGCAACAGAAAATACATTCATCAGATAGAACATGCCGCCCATAGATACATCAAGCTGTCTTGATACCTTGGTGAGGTCATCTTCTGTAATGGTCGTCATGATATAGGCATCCTCAATATCGGTAATCTTCTTATCGGAGAAATATCCATTGAAATAATCCTCCTCTTTGTCAAATACATCCCGATATTCCTCTTCCGGCATAAAAATTGCCACCGCTGCCGGATACTCATAGATTCCAGCCACCTTAAACTTGTATTTCTTATCTCCATAAGTTTCCTTTAACTCAATGGTATCGCCTTCTGCAAGCCGGTATTTTTCTGCATAACTATCCGAAATATAAACACCTTCTTTTGGGAAATCAATATCAACATAAGCACTGTCTTTTTCAATTCCATAGACGCTGACCTCTTCGCTGCTGAATTCTGTCGGCATTGTCTTTAAACTACCGGCAAGATAAGTCTCTGCGCCATCTGTTTCCGTTGGAACCGGTGCTTTTAATACATACTGATAATCTGCAAGCATGTGGGACAGCACTTCATCCTGATAATGCTCTAAAAGTGGTGACATCATCATGCCGAAAACCAGCAGAATTTCTGCAAAAGCAATACCGATAAATAAAGTCAGGTAGCCCGCACGGTTCTGTAAAATAATACGGATACGGAACCGGTTAAAGAATTTGAAATGCGGCAGTTTTACTGCTTTTTTCCGCTTTCTTCTGCCCAAATCCCTGCGCAGGAAATTCAGTGGTGAAATACGCAGTTTGGAAGAAATCAAAAGCAGATTTATAACAATCATTATGATTGCCGGAATCACCGTTGTCAGGATAAACGCATCCCCATTCCAGATGGTATGGTAGGTCGGCAGACTATAGCTTCCATAGTACAAATCTGCTACCATATTTTTAAATACGGTATAGCCAAGTATATTTCCAATAATTGCTGCTACGATTGTCACCAGTACCGGAAGATGCAGATAATGCCGCAGCAGTTCTCCTCTGGTATAGCCGGATGCACGCAGCGTTCCGATGACTGCCGCTTCTTTTGTAATCGTATTATTGGTGGTAACTGCAAAGACAAATGCCATAATCGCTATCAGGATATATAACAACGTCATTACCATTGTTTTGTCTCCACCCATATCATCTCCCGTAAAATGAATTGCCTGATTGGAAAATGCCGGTATGTATGCTGCTATTGCTGCCTTACTGCCCAGCACTTTCATAAAATCTTCTGCTTTCTCTTTTGCTTCCGTATCATCAGCCGGAGTTTTTTCATATTTCCAGGAATAGCTGTAATGGAGATTTCCGGTACCATAAGCATCAAAGGCACCCTCTGTGGCAATGGCAACGCCAAATTTTATGGCATCAAACATCAGATCCTTGCTATCGGAAAACAGAGCACTGTAATCTGATAATGCCACAAGACCACTGATGGTCTTTTTCTCACCGCCTACTTTAATGGTATCTCCTACTTTTAAGGAATTATTGTCCGCATACATCCGGTCAATTGCAATTTCATCTTCCTGCTGCGGCATTTCTCCATCCATCAGACATACTTTATCCACTTCGTTTCTCGGTTTAAAAATACGGAGGGTACTGTCTGACTTGCCATTTACCACCTCTTCTTCCAGATAGTAATTCTCATAAATTGTTACGCCTTCTTTTTCCAGTTCTGTAAGCAGGGTATCGTCAGCTTCTTCCATCAGCTCGAAATTACCGTCTTCAATATTGTACTTTTCAAAACTCTCATTATAGGCAGTTATCATACTGCTTCCTGCCACCAGAAATCCCGATACAAATCCGATAGTAGCTATCAGGAACAGGAAAATCACAAGATATTTTCCAAAATCTGTTTTCAATTCCCTTGGAATTCGTTTTCTTAATGGACTCTTCACTTTCATCACCGCCTTTACCAGTCAAGTTCCTGTGCAGGAATCTTCACTTCATTGGTGTAATCCTTTCGAATCTGTCCATCACGCAGCTTAATGACACGGTCTGCCATGTTTTTGATGGCATCATTATGGGTAACCATAATAACGGTATTTCCATATTTCTGATTTACATCCTCAATCAGCTTCAAAATCTCTTTGGATGTATTGTAATCCAGTGCTCCGGTCGGCTCATCACAGAGCAGAATATCCGGGTTCTTTACAATGGCACGGCCAATGGCTGTACGCTGCTGCTGTCCACCGGATAACTGGTTTGGCAGCTTATGACGATGCTCATAAAGTCCCAGTGTCTTAAGCAATTCGTCAATGTCTAATGATTTATCACTCAGATATGCTCCTACCTCGATATTTTCCTTCACATTGAGGTTTGGGATCAGATTATACATCTGAAATACATATCCTAAATGGCGGCGGCGGTAATTCGTCAGTGCCTTTTCGTTCATATCTGCTGTTTTCTCTCCATTGATGGAAATATAGCCGCTGTCTGCACTATCAATTCCTCCAATAATATTCAAAAGTGTTGATTTACCGGAACCAGACGGTCCTAACAATACGCAAATCTCACCTTTTTCAACAGAGAAATTAATTCCCTTCAAAACTTCTGTTTTTGCCTCTCCCTGTCCAAAACTTTTTTTCAAATCCTGAATCTCCAGAAACATATTCATCCTCCTTTTTCTTTTCTGACTCTTTTTTCAGTTCTTTTATTTTGTTACTCCTGCTTCCCTCTTTCCCAATGCTGTACTATTTCCGACTTCCTGTTAGATTTTTGTAACTTTTGTTAGTATAGACTATCTGTTTGGTAAAAGAAAGGCGTTTACTGATTCTTTTTCTCAATAAACGCCTTTATACTATTTCTTTGCAATGCGCAGTGTCCGCATGGAATTCAAAATTGCAATGACAGATACACCTACATCTGCAAATACTGCTTCCCACATATTGGCAATACCAAATGCACCGAGTATCAGCACAATTGCTTTTACGCCAAGTGCAAATACGATATTCTGGTGCACGATGGAAAGTGTCTTTCTTGCAATCTTCACAAGAGATGCAATCTTTCGTACATCATCATCCATAAGAACTACATCTGCAGCTTCGATTGCCGCATCAGACCCCATACTTCCCATTGCAATTCCAATGTCTGCTCTGGTCAGTACTGGTGCATCGTTGATGCCATCACCCACAAATGCAAGTTTTTCTTTCTCATGCTGTTCTTTCAGAAGTGCCTCAACCTGACTTACCTTGTCACCCGGCAGTAATTCTGCATGCACTTCATCCAGTCCCAGTTCATCTGCTACTGCCTGTGCTGCTGCCTTACGGTCTCCGGTCAGCATAACGCATTTCTTCACGCCTACCTTCTTCATGCTATGGATAGCTTCTTTTACGCCCTCCTTAATGGAATCGGAAATTACAATGGTTCCGGCAAATGCTCCATCTACCGCAACATAAATCACGGTTCCAGCACTACTGTTTTCGGTATAGGAAATATTCCGGGCTGCCATCATTTTGGCATTTCCAAGCCATACTTCTTTTCCATCTACAAATGTATGAATTCCATGTCCGGCAATTTCTTCTGTTCCATTTACCCGGTTCATATCCAGTTCTTTGCCATAGGCTTCACGCACGGAATTAGCAATTGGATGATTGGAATATCCTTCTACATGGGCTGAAAGCTCTAAGAGTTCCTCTTTGCTTCCATTTACCGGAAGTACCTCAGATACCTTGAACTCGCCTTTGGTCAGTGTACCGGTTTTGTCAAATACGATAGTGGTCATCTCAGCCACTGCCTCTAAATAGTTACTTCCTTTTACAAGAACACCTAAGTTAGAAGATGCTCCGATACCGCCGAAGAATCCCAATGGGACGGAGATTACAAGGGCACACGGGCAGGAAATAACAAGGAAAATACAGGCTCTCTGAATCCACTCAGCCCAGCCGCCGCCCAAAATAATCGGTGGCAGGATTGCAAGAATTACTGCTCCAATGGTAACAACCGGAGTGTAATATTTTGCAAATCTGGTGATAAAGTTCTCCACTCTTGCTTTCTTGCTGCTTGCATTCTCCACCAGTTCCAGAATCTTGGATACTGTGGAATCTTCGAATGCTTTTGTTACTTTTACCTTTAAAGTACCGCTTCCATTGACACAGCCGCTGATGATTTCATCACCTTCTGCTGCTCTTCTTGGAACAGATTCTCCGGTCAGTGCCGCGGTATCGACCATGGACTCACCTTCTACTACAATTCCATCCAGCGGAATACGCTCGCCCGGTTTTACCACAATGACAGTGCCGATTTCCACATCATCCGGATCTGCCTGGACTAATTTGCCATCCTCTTCCACATTGGCATATTCCGGACAAATGTCCATCATATCTGCAATGGACTGTCTGGATTTTCCAACGGCATAGCCTGGAAAAGTTCTCCAATCTGATAGAACAGCATAACTGCAACACCCTCGGAATACTCCCGTACTCCAAATGCTCCAAACGTTGCAATCATCATCAGAAAGTTCTCATCAAATACCTGTCCATGACTGATATTCCGGAATGCTTTAAATATAATATCATAGCCAATCAAAAGGTATGGTACTAGATAAATAATAAAAATCAGGACTGGCTGTGTAATCTGTTCTAAGACACCAACGTGTTCCAATACCAGAAGTGCTACAAACAGCACTGCAGTAACCAGAATACGTTCCAGCATTTTTTTCTGATTCTTTGTCATAAGCTATCTCCTATCGCAGAATCCGGCAGTCCGGTTCTACCTTTGCACATACTTTGGCTACTTCATCCATAATTTCTTCAAAACGCTCATCTTCTGCATCGATGGTCATCTTCTGTGTCATGAAGCTTACTACAGCATCATTGACTCCTGGGATTTTCTTGATTGCATCTTCCATTTTTGCTGCACAGTTTGCACAGTCTAAGTCTTCCAATTTAAATTTTTTCTTCATTATAATATCCTCCTCATTCTTCAATATGTTCTCTGCCCTGGTCGATAATGGTTCTTACATGTTCATCTGCCAGTGAATAAAATACGGATTTTCCTTCCCGCCTGCTGCTTACCAGCTTCGCCTGTTTTAAAATCTTAAGCTGATGGGATACTGCTGACTGCGTCATGTTCAACGTCTCTGCCAGATCACACACACATACTTCCGAGCCAAATAATACAAACAGGATCCGGATTCTGGTAGAATCACCAAATACTTTAAAAAGCTCTGCCAGATCATATAATTCATCTTCATCCGGCATCTTCTCCCGTGCCTTCTTAAGAAGCTCTGCATGAATGCAGTTTTCTTCGCAGCATTCTACATCGTTCATTGCCATCTTCTCACCTCCAGGTCGTTTTAACATATGAGCATTTGTTCATATGTTCATAATACGCTTGGGATTTCAAATTGTCAATATGAAGTTGGAAATTTTTATAAAAAATTTTTCTATGATATACTCTTATATCTATATTCAGGCAGGACAGCCTCCTGCCACATACAAAGGAGTATTTATTATGCATGATTTTAACTTTGAAATGAACCAGTATTTAACCTACTGCCGCACCCAGAAACGCCTTGATGGCAAAACCTTAAAAGCATACCGCATCGACCTTACACAGTTTGGTACCAGCCTTGCGGCTGCTTTTCCTTCTGCTTACAGTATATCTGACATCTCTCCTGCCATATTAGAGTCCTATGTTGCCTCCCTTCATGAACAATTCAAGCCCAAAACCGTAAAGCGAAAGCTTGCCTCCCTCAAAGCCTTTTTCCACTACCTCGACTACCGCGACCGCATTGTCTCCAACCCTTTTAACAAATTGCATATCAAATTCCGGGAACCGGTGATTCTTCCTAAAACCATTCCGCTTCCTACGATTGAACTGCTTTTATCTTCTATCTATCACCAATACTCCTACGCCGCTACCGATTTCCAGCGTAAAAATGCGCTCCGGGATGCTGCTGTTATCGAACTGCTCTTCGCCACCGGCATCCGAATCTCTGAGCTGTGTTCCATCACACCGGATGACATCAACCTTTCCAACCGGACTCTGCTTATCTTCGGCAAAGGTTCCAAAGAGCGGCTCCTCCAGATTGGCAATGACGATGTTGTCCACACCCTGCTGGAATACCGGAAATATTACCTTCCTGATATTAAGCGTACCAACCGCTTCTTCGTCAACCAGGCAGGACGTCCTCTCTCCGACCAGTACGTCCGCCGAACCATCCGGAAATACTGCAGCCTTGCTTCCATTGATATGCACATCACTCCGCACATGTTCCGCCACACCTTCGCCACCAGCCTCTTAGAAGCCGATGTGGATATCCGCTACATCCAGGAAATGCTTGGTCACAGTTCCATCCACATCACGGAAATCTACACCCATGTTTCCACAGCAAAGCAGCGGGACATTCTGATGAACAAACATCCAAGGAAGGATTTCAGGGTGGGGTAAAAGATAAAAAGGACTGTTAGAATTGGCAGTATTGCTTTTCTGGCAGTTCTTTTTATTCATATACTTATTCATTCTTTTGTTTTCTTTGTTTCATTCTTGGAAGGAATGTTGTCATTGTTTGTATAACAGGATTTAAATGAACTATAACTGATGGATAATCATGTATTATCTTTCAAAAATAGACAGGACAATCAGACACTGCCTGTCAGATTAAATAATATTCTGATGTATATGCGGAGAAATGACAAATGCAAAAAATAAAAATAATATGTGATTTTCGAGAAGACTTTGAAAATTTAAGTACTGGGAACACGATATTTAATGATCATCCAACTCGAAATAGCATTGAAGAAATTTGTAAGATTTTAAATACTGGTGGATATACTTGTGAGATTTTTGGTGGAGTAAACCAACTAATTGATGCATATATTCAAAAAAAATCCTTTACTGATTGCATATTTATAAATATGTCTGACGGACTAACACAGCCATATAGTAGGATACAAGTACCTATGTTATGTGAAATGTTAAATGTTCATTATTCAGGTTCTCCAACATTTACAGTTGCATTGATGAATAATAAACATTATTCTAAATTATCTGTCAAAGAAATAAATATAAATATTCCAGAGGGTATTTTGATTAATCGCCTTACCAATAAAAATATTTCTTTACATGACATAGAATTACCGAATTATCCTCTTATTGTAAAACCTAATACCGAAGGGTCTTCACTTGGCATTTCAGATACTAGCGTATGCCACAATATTCAACAATTAGAAACTGCTTTAAAAAAAATTGAATAACTTTACCGAAATTGTTATAGAAGAATATATTCCTGGCTATGAATAACTTTACCGAAATTGTTATAGAAGAATATATTCCTGGCTATGAAATAACGAATCTAATCATAGGAAATCCTAATGACTATCGCTTTAACGAAGTGATACTTACAAGTATTAATGACAAGATTTATTTTTCGCAAGAGGTTTTGGGACTTAAAGAAAAGTCCCAAAAATTAAGGAAACAATATACTGCCTCTGATTTTATCGCTGCAAGTATGTGCCAGAAAATACAGCAAACATCACAACAAATTTTTGAACATATGGGAGCTAGAGATATTGCGCGCATTGATTACCGTGTTACTGAAAAAGGGGAACTATATTTTCTTGAAATAAAATTCAGTCCCTCGTGTCAGTAGTACTTCCGAATGCGCTATTATTTGTAAAAAAT
>NZ_QTVB01000079.1:0-5323 GCF_003435965.1 Roseburia sp. AF42-8 | reverse complement strand
GCCAAACTGGCAGTCATCGCTCGACGGAAAATTATGAAAACTGGCAGTCATCGCTCGCACGGAAAATTATGAAAACAGGTGATGCTCATGACACAGGAAGCAGTAAATAACGCAAAGGTATTGTATCGGCTGGGTGCCACAAGACAGGAAGCAGATACCCTTCGTAAGCTGTATGAGCTTACACCGGAACTGCTTAAGGTTCTTACAAGCCCGGTAATTTCCATACATAAGAAAGATGCCATAATAGAGAAAGTATATCAGAATGCAGGATTATCCAAAGTGCTTGTAAATTATACCAAAGTGATGTGCAGACTGGGTTATATCGAAGAAATCAGCGATATACTGGAAGCATTTTATCTCTATTGGGACAGACAGAATCATATCCTGCGTGCAGAACTGACCTGTGCAGGTACACCAAAGCCACA
The DNA here is from genome assembly GCF_003435965.1 of Roseburia sp. AF42-8. NCBI lineage: Bacteria > Bacillati > Bacillota > Clostridia > Lachnospirales > Lachnospiraceae > Roseburia > Roseburia sp. AF42-8. The sequence goes on along the minus strand of NZ_QTVB01000079.1, from coordinate 4,898 downwards.
GGAAGAAGCAGAGGCAAGAAAGATTCTTACGGAAAAATATCCGGACTGTGAGATTGTTCTGACAGAAAAAGAAGATGAGAGTCTTCTGGGCGGATATGTCATCAAGGTTCATCATAAAGAATATGACAGAAGCTATGAAGGCCGCTTACGTCAGTTGGAAAGAAAATTAACAGGGAGGTGAAGCCTGTGGGCGCAATTAGTGCTGCAGACATAATCTCGATTATCCAGAGCGAGATAGAAGAATTTGACTGGGATGAATCCAGTCGTGAAACCGGTTCCGTAATCTGGGTCGGTGACGGAATTGCAACCATTTACGGAATCGACCATGCAATGTATGGCGAAATCGTAGTATTTGATAATGGTGTAAAAGGAATGGTACAGGATATCAGACAGAATGAAATTGGTGTTATTTTATTCGGCCGCGATACCGGAATCAAAGAAGGAACCAAAGTAGTTCGTACAAAGAAGAAGGCTGGAATCCCGGTAGGGGAAGGCTTTGTTGGAAGAATCATTAATGCATTAGGTGAGCCGATTGATGGAAAGGGCGAGATTAAGGAAGATGATTATCGTCCAATCGAAGAGGAAGCACCGGGCATTGTAGAACGTAAATCAGTAAATACACCAATGGAAACAGGAATCTTGTCCATTGACTCCATGTTCCCAATTGGTAGAGGACAGCGAGAGTTAATTATCGGAGACCGTCAGACCGGAAAGACCTCCATTGCAACAGATACCATCATTAACCAGAAAGGCAAAGGAGTAATCTGTATCTATGTTGCCATCGGACAGAAGGCGTCCAGTGTAGCAAAAATCGTATCTACACTGACCAGGCATGATGCAATGGATTATTCCATTGTGGTTTCCTCAACTGCAAGTGATCCTGCATCCATGCAGTACATCGCACCATATGCAGGAACTGCAATGGCAGAATACTTTATGCATCAGGGAAAAGATGTGTTAATCGTATATGATGATTTATCCAAACATGCGGTAGCATATCGTGCAATCTCTCTGCTGTTAGAGCGTTCTCCGGGACGTGAAGCTTATCCTGGTGACGTATTCTACTTACATTCCAGATTGTTAGAGCGTTCCAGCCGTTTAAGTGAAGAATTGGGCGGAGGTTCCATTACCGCACTGCCAATCATTGAGACACAGGCAGGAGATGTATCTGCATATATTCCGACCAACGTCATTTCCATTACAGACGGACAGATTTTCTTAGAGAGTAACCTTTTCTTCTCAGGTATGCGTCCGGCAGTCAACGTTGGTTTGTCCGTATCCCGTGTCGGTGGTGCTGCACAGACCAAGGCAATGAAGAAGGCATCCGGAAGTATTCGTATCGACCTGGCACAGTATCGTGAGATGGAAGTATTTACCCAGTTTGCATCGGACCTTGATGATATGACCAAGGCACAGTTACAGCATGGAAAAGCATTGATGGAGCTTTTAAAACAGCCACTCTGCCATCCGCTTTCCCTGCATGAGCAGGTAGAGACACTGTGTATGGCAAACCATGGTGTATTTGATAAAGTAGAAACAAAGAATGTAAAACAGTATCAGAATGAGATTCTTGAATATATGGATTTGAAGCATCCGGAAATCGGCAGGGAAATCGAAGAAACAAAAGTGCTTTCCGATGAACTGACCGATAAGATTATTGCGGCTGCAAAAGAATTCGAAGACAGTAGAAATCAATAGGAATGAGCAGGTGTTGTTATGGCAAATGCAAAGGAAATTCAGGATCGGATGAAGAGTATCAATGATACATTGAAGATTACCAATGCAATGTATATGATTTCTTCTTCGAAGCTGAAGAAATCAAAGAAAATGCTTTCTGACACAGAACCTTATTTCTTTACCCTACAGTCGGAAATGAGCAGAATCTTAAGACATCTTCCGGATATTGAGGACATTTATTTTAAGACCAACGAAGAGAAAAAGCCGGAAGAACGGATGGTAGGTTATATTGTTATTACGGCAGATAAGGGTCTGGCAGGCTCCTATAACCATAATGTATTAAAGCTTGCAGAGGAGCATTTGAAAGCACATAAAAATAACAAACTGTTTGTATTAGGTGAGTTAGGCCGTCACTATTTTGAACAGCGTGGAATTGAGATTGATAAGCAGTTCCACTATACCGTACAGAATCCGACACTGAACCGTGCAAGAAATATTGCAGAGGAACTTCTGGAGCTGTATCGGAAAGAAGAGTTAGATGAAGTCTATATCATCTATACCAGCATGGTCAATGCAATTCAGGAGGAGACACAGATCAGACAGCTGCTCCCACTGAAGAAAGCAAGTTTTAACGTGAAACTGCCTGCAGATATTCCGATGGAGGAACTGGCGTTGAAACCATCTCCGGAGGCAGTGATGGATCGAATTGTACCGGATTATGTAGTTGGTTTCATCTATGGAGCGTTAGTTGAGTCTTATTCCTGCGAGCAGAACGCAAGAATGATGGCAATGGAGGCAGCAACCAAAAGTGCCAAAGATATGCTCCATGAGCTGGATATCTTATATAATCGTGCAAGACAGGCAGCAATTACCCAGGAAATAACCGAGGTCATTGCAGGAGCGAAAGCTCAGAAACGGAAAAAGAGGCAGTGATAAGGAGGCTTTTTCATGAAGACAGGAAAAATCATACAGGTGTTAGGTCCGGTAGTGGATGTCTCATTTGAAGACGAAGAATTGCCGGCAATCAAAGACGCCCTTGAAGTGAAAAACGGCGATAAGAAGTGCATCATGGAAGTGGCACAGCATATCGGAAATCATACGGTACGTTGTATTATGTTAGCTTCCAGTGAGGGACTTTGCCGTGATATGGAAGTAACCGCTACAGGAAGCGGAATAAAAACTCCGGTCGGAGAGCAGACACTGGGAAGACTGTTCAACGTATTAGGAGAGGCAATCGATGGTGGCGAACCATTGAAGGATGCACCGGAATGGGTCATTCATCGTGAACCACCGGCATTTGAAGACCAGAATCCGGCAGAAGAAATCTTAGAGACCGGAATTAAAGTTATCGACCTTTTAGCACCATATGCAAAAGGTGGTAAGATTGGATTGTTTGGTGGAGCCGGAGTAGGTAAAACCGTATTAATCCAGGAGTTAATCAGCAATATTGCAACAGAGCATGGCGGATATTCTATTTTCACCGGTGTTGGAGAGCGTTCCCGTGAGGGTAATGACCTCTGGACAGAAATGAAGGAATCCGGTGTATTAGAGAAGACGGCCTTAGTGTTCGGTCAGATGAACGAGCCGCCTGGAGCACGTATGCGTGTGGCTGAGACCGGACTTACCATGGCAGAATATTTCCGTGATGAGAAACACCAGAATGTGCTTCTTTTCATTGACAATATTTTCCGTTTTACACAGGCAGGTTCTGAGGTATCTGCATTGTTAGGACGTATGCCTTCCGCAGTAGGATATCAGCCGACACTGGCAACTGAAATGGGTGAATTGCAGGAGCGTATTGCATCTACAAAGAATGGTTCGGTTACATCCGTTCAGGCAGTCTATGTACCGGCAGACGATTTAACTGACCCGGCACCGGCTACTACTTTCGCGCATCTGGATGCGACCACCGTACTTTCCAGAAAGATTGTAGAGCAGGGTATTTATCCGGCAGTAGACCCGCTGGAATCTACATCCCGTATCTTAGAGGCAGACATCGTTGGAGAAGAACATTATCAGGTAGCCCGGAAAGTACAGGAGATTCTGCAGAAATACAAAGAGTTACAGGATATCATCGCAATTCTTGGTATGGAAGAGCTGGCAGATGAGGACAAGTTACTGGTATATCGTGCAAGAAAGATTCAGAAGTTCTTATCACAGCCGTTCCATGTGGCAGAGAACTTTACCGGCGTAAAGGGCGTTTATGTTCCGTTATCTGAAACCATTCGAGGATTCAAGGCAATCATCGATGGTGATATGGATCAGTATCCGGAAAATGCATTCTTCAACGTAGGAACAGTAGAAGACGTTATCCGTAAAGCAGAAGAGATGGAACACCAGAATGCATAGCATATGTTGTGCAGGAATACGCCTGGTGACATCTTTCGAATAAAGAGGTGCAAATATGGCAGGAAATACATTTTATTTAAAAATAATTGCAGCGAACCGGGTATTCTATGCCGGCAGATGCCGTTCACTGATTGTTCCGGAATATGATGGACAGAAAGAGATTCTGGCACATCATGAGGATATGGTTATTGCCATAGATGAAGGTGAAATGCGTTTTCAGCCGGAAGGAACTGCAAATTGGGAATATGCAGTAGTTGGTATGGGCTTTGTGGAAATCGTCAACAACCGTGTGACGCTTCTGGTAGAAACGGCAGAGCGTCCGGAAGAAATTGATGTTGCCAGAGCCAGGGAAGCAAAAGAACGTGCCGAGGAGCAGATGCGGCAGAAGCAGAGCATCCAGGAATACTATCATTCCAGAGCATCCTTATCCCGTGCCCTGACCCGGCTGAAGGCAACCAGCAAGTACCAGTAAGCAATAGGAAACCCGCAGATTATCTGTTTGAAAACAGGTGGTCTGCGGGTTTCTTGAGCTGCCGGTGGCAGGTTCTATGGGTATCAAATATTTATGTAATATAAAAGTTATTTCATGAGTGCAGTAACGTCCTCTAAAGGAAGATTACAAAGTTCTGCTATTTCCTTCGCATCAAACTTTCCTGTTTTTAATAGACGAAGGGCGGTATCGGTAGAAGCCTGCTTTAATCCTTGCTCAATTCCCTGGGCAACACCCTGCTTTAATCCCTGTTCAACACCGGCGTCAAATTCGGCTTTTCTCAGTTTTTTCTCTTCTTCAACTTTATCATATTCAAAAATACTCATAGCAATTACCTCCGCCTGATTCTTCCTAAGAAAATCTGCCAGAATATTTTCCTGAA
>NZ_QTVB01000078.1:0-5376 GCF_003435965.1 Roseburia sp. AF42-8 | reverse complement strand
GTACTGATTTTGGTTTTTTTATTTTCATAGGAAATATCGTTATGAAAATTCTCTTATAGGGAGAAATTTATATGCTTAACTATCTCTCAGAGTTTATGTAGCTTGTAGACTTTGGAAATGTCACTGGTAAAGCAGGCTAAACCAAAATCAGTAGTGTACTGATTTTGGTTTTTTTATTTTCATAGGAAATATCGTTATGAAAATTCTCTTATAGGGAGAAATTTATATGCTTAACTATCTCTCAGAGTTTATGTAGCTTGTAGAACAAGGAGGATAACATGCAATTATTTAAAAAACATATAGAAAATATGATAAAAGAAAAACAAAAAGGTATTGATATTTATATGGTGGAGAAAGACAAAATATATGCACCGGTCAGTGGAAAAATAATTCCGTTAGAAGAAGTTGAAGATGCGGTATTTTCCCAGAAAATTATGGGAGATGGAGTTGGTATTGAACCAGTAGAAGGTTATCTGTATGCACCAGTTGATGGAAAAATATCTGTGGTATTTCCTACCGGACATGTAATCGGAATAGAATCAGAAGATGGAGCTGGAATTATCATGCATGTGGGAATTGATACGGTAGAATTAAAAGGAAATGGATTTGAGGTATTTGTTGAGCAGGGCAGAAAGGTCAAAGCAGGAGAGCTGCTGATGAAATTTGATTTGTCACTGATTCGTGAGAAATATAAAGCAACGGTAATGGTTGTAGTGGAAAATTCAGATACTTTTACATGTCAGACTACAAAATCAGAAAATGTTAAGGCGGGAGAGGAGTTACTAAAACTGGAGAGGGTGTAAGGATATGATAAAAATAGAACAACCTTTTAACAATAATGTTGTAATGGGATGGGATAGAAAACACGGTGAAGTTGTAATTGTTGGAAAAGGAATTGGATTCCATGCCAAAAAGGGAGATATCATAGACGAAAGTAAAATCCAGAAAATATTTGTTGCAAATGAAAATGAAAAACTGGTAGATTTGATCCGCCAGATTTCGCCAGAATATCTTGAACTGGTAGAAGATATATTTTATAAGGCGAGAACGGAATATAATTTTTCACCGGAAGAACAGAACACGCTGGCACTTATGGATCATATACAATTTGCGGTAAAAAGGCTTAAAGAAGGGATACAACTGGATAATCCATTTACGACAGAGGTAAGGCAGTTTTATCAGAATGAATGGAAATTAGGTCTGTATGCAAGGGAACGCATAAAGGAATTGTTCCATGTAGTAATTCCGGATGAAGAGGTTGGTTATATTGCCATGCATCTTATTGCATCAGAATTTCAACAGGATCGCCGCATGGTAAATAAGGTTTTTCAGGTAATTGATATAGCATTGGATTATATAAAAAAGGAATATTTAACAGACGTAGATGAAAATTCCTTATCTTATACAAGACTTGTTACACATGTGAAATATTTTGCACAACGTTATGTAGAAGATAAAGAAAGTACAAAAGAAGATGAATTAATGAAAAAGACAGTTCGTGAAGTATTTCACGAAGAAGTTGATTGTATTGAGAGACTATCGGATCTTCTTTATGATAAATTTGGAAGACATATTACCAATTCCGAAGGAAATTATCTGGTATTGCATTTAAGAAATTGCAAGGAATAGCGGAAAGGGTGGTCACTATTAAATTAGGCCAGACCTGAAAACGGGATAACATTTACTGTTTATAGGTAAAGGAATCCTGTTTGAGGGTCTGCTTTTTTTACGGAAAATCCGAAAGAGAATATCCTGTAGATTATGCAGGTAAGAAGAACTTTCATACCTGTATGACAAAATAAATGCATATTTATCCTGTAAGAAAGGAGGGATGTAACAGGATAAATGTAAAATTGAAGATAATGATGTAAAACAAAAAGGAGGAAATTATTATGGATTACAAGAAAGCAGCATTAGAAGTTCTGCAGAATGTAGGGGGAGAAGAAAATGTAATAAGCATCATGAGCTGTTTTACGCGTGTTCGTGTAGAAGTAAAGGATAAGGATAAAGTAAATGATGCACAGATTAAGAAAATTGAAGGCTGCCAGGGATTGAACTGGGCATCCAATACAATTCAGATTATCTTTGGTGGAAAATGTAATGATGTATATGATGAACTGGAAAAAATTGTACATATCAGTGATAGCGGAGAGGAAGAAGCGACAGCAGTCGTAAAAAAGAAGAAATCCGTAGGTGCAGTAATCATTGATTACATCGCAAACTCTATTCAGCCAATTGTACCTATTCTGATTGCATCCGGATTTATCCAGAGTTTACTGGCAATGTTAAATTATATTAACATAGATACAACTACTTATACCTATCAGGTATTATATGCCATTGGACAGGCAGGATATTATTTCCTTCCAATTTTCTTAGGATTTGCAGCAGCAAAAAAACTCTGCGTAAATCCGTATATTGGAGCATTGGTAGGAGCAGTTTTGGTTTATCCAACACTGATTGAGCTTGGAAGTGCAGGCGGAACAGCAAGTTTTATTGGAATTCCGGTGACACTGGTTTCTTATGCTTCTTCCATTACACCAATTCTTCTTTCTATGCCTGTTGTAATGCTGATTAACAAACTTGCAAAGAAGATAAGTCCAAAGGTATTGTCAAGCTTATTAATTCCGATTATTACTATGATAATTTCAATTCCAGTTATTCTGATAGTAACAGGACCGATTGCAACCTGGATTGGAAATGGACTTTGTGGTGGAATTTCATTTATCTTTACAAAGATGTCTGTTGTAGGTGGTATCATTATTGGAGCAATCGCACCATATCTTGTTATGACAGGTGTACATAACGGAATTGCACTTCCAATTACTTTAACAGAGCTTGCAAGTCAAGGATTTTCTTATTTCTTCCCGTTACTTGCATATGGAAATATCGCAATTGGTGGAGCAGCATTAGGAGTATGGTTTAAGACCAAAAACAGCAAGATGAAAACAACATCCATGTCTGCCTCTCTTATGGCAGTTGTAGGAATTACAGAGCCAGCATTGTTTGGTGTATTACTTCCAGCTAAGAAACCTTTAATTTCTCTTGGAATTATGGATGCAATCTGTTCTGCATTTTCACTGGCATTTGGTGTAAAATGTACAGCATTAAGTCTCTGTGGACTTGGCGGACTTCCTGCATTCTTTGGTGATACTTTTGTAATCTGGTGCATTCTTATGACAGTATCCTTTGTGGGAGCATTTTTGATTACAATATTTATGGGATTTAAGGATATTCCGGAAGAACAGGCAGTATAAGTTATAGGAAAGAAGGGAATAGAATGAACTGTAAATATCCAAAATTATTTGAACCTTTAAAAGTAAATAAGGTAGTACTGAAAAATCGTATTATATCAGCACCACTTGGAAGTAATACAGACAAATCTTTAAGTGGTATTGGAATGATTATCCGCGGAACCAGTGGTTCCGTAGATGATTCCAGAATGCGTCTGACGCCAGGACCGTATTGTTTTGCAGACCTTTTTAAAGCAGCAAAAGTCAGGGAAGAAGTATCGATCATCCGTCAAAGAGGCGCAAAAGCAGAATTTGAGTTATGTCATTGTGGACAGTTTGCAATGGTAGAAAAGGGTGATTATGCGATTGGACCAGTATCTTATACAAGAGAAGATGGAACTGAAGTACGGGCAATGGATGAGGCAATGATGGAGGATATTGCAGATAAATTTGCAAAATCAGCCTTAGATGCAAAGGAATATGGTTTTGACAGTGTACTTTTGCATTTTGGTCATGGCTGGCTTCCAGCAGAATTTTTATCGCCATATTTTAATAAAAGAACAGATGAATATGGTGGAAGCTTTGAAAATAGAATTAAGTTTCCTACCATGATTGTAGACAGGGTAAGAAAAGCAGTTGGTCCAGATTATATGCTGGATATGCGTATCAGTGGTGATGAACATATTGAAGGAGGAATGCAGGTAGAGGAAGTTGCAGCATTTATTAAGAGTATAGAAGATAAAATTGATATGGTACATATTTCCTGTGGTGTTGAAGTAAATAATAATACAAAGATTTACATGTCTTCTACCGCTTATGCGCCCCATATGATTAATGTTGATCTTGCACGAAAAGTAAAAGAGCAGGTAAAGATTCCAGTAGCAGTAGTTGGTGGTATTATGACACCGGAAGAAGCGGAGGACATTCTGGAAAAAGGATATGCGGATGCAATTGTTGTAGGAAGGCAATTGATTGCAGATCCATGGTGGGCGCAAAAAGCCTATGAAGGACGCAGTGAAGATATTGTTCCATGCATTCGTTGTATGAATTGCTATAATCCATATCAGTATCGTACAGAGGAAGAAAAACGCAGTCATGTAGGAATGAATTCCGTACCATGTTGTTCTGTTAATCCGCGCTATCTCCATGAAGACAGAGTACCAAATGTGCTTCCAAAGGCAGATAGAAAGAAAAAAGTGGTGGTTGTGGGAGGAGGTCCTGCAGGTATGAAAGCAGCAATCACAGCAGCAGAACGTGGTCATGACGTAAGTCTGTATGAAGGAGAAGCAGCTCTTGGAGGACAGTTAATTTGTGCAGATTATGACAGTACCAAGCAGGATTTAAAAAGACTAAAAGACTACCTAAGCAACAGACTTTATAAATCAGGAGTAAAAGTGTATTTAAATACCAGAATGGATCCACAGAAAATCCGTGAACTTAATGCAGACAGCATAATACTGGCATTAGGAGCATATCCTGTAACATTCCAGATATCCGGAATGGAAAAAATCAGATTATGACAGCAATTGATGCTTATAAAAACTTAGAGAAGACAGGAGAAAATGTTGTTATTATCGGAGGTGGTTCGATAGGCTGTGAACTTGGTGTTGATCTGGCAAAAATGGGAAGGAAAGTAACAATTCTAGAATTAGGACCAGTCCTGAACCGGACATTGAATGACATCATGAAAGTAGCTTTGAAAACTGAGATGGATAAATGTAAAAATCTGACAGCAATAACTAAGACAAGTTGTAAAGAAATCCGTGAACATTCTGTAATCACGGAAATGGAAGATGGCAGTCAGAAAGAGATTTTAGCTGATACAGTTATATTTGCAGCAGGAATGCGCGCAAGACTGGATGAAGCAAATGAATATTTTGGAATTGTGCAGGATACCAATATAATAGGAGATGCAAATCGTGTAGGTACGGTATGGAGTGCATTAGAAGATGGATATTACATTTCTGCACATTTATAAATTTTAGAAAAATCCCTCATTTTTGAATAGCATGTAGAAAAAGGACACTCACAGGATTTGTACCGACCCCTAAAAGTTAGACCAAAAAATCTAACGATTGGAGGTCGGTATTTTTATGTCTAAATATAGTTATGAATTTAAAAAGAAAGTTGTAAATGCTTATCT
>NZ_QTVB01000077.1:0-5419 GCF_003435965.1 Roseburia sp. AF42-8 | reverse complement strand
TTTCTAAACAATCCATAAATTCTTTTATTAGGAATTGTTTTTTGAAAAATACTGTCGTATAATGAATTTTGTTTTGGAATTTATGAAACACATTATTAATATGAAGTAACAGACTAATACAGGGTGATTATTATGGAAAACAAAAATCTTAACAAACTGGGAATAGACATCGGTTCCACAACCGTTAAAATTGCTGTTCTTGGAAAAAATAACGAGCTGCTGTTTGCAGACTATGAAAGACATTTTGCCAATATCCGTGAAACCTTAACGGATTTATTAAAAAAGGCATTTGATAAGCTTGGGAATTTAAAACTGGCACCGATGATTACCGGTTCCGGCGGACTTACCCTTGCCAAACATCTTGGCATTCCGTTTGTGCAGGAGGTTATTTCCGTATCTACTGCCTTACAGGACTATGCGCCACAGACTGACGTTGCCATTGAGCTTGGTGGTGAGGATGCCAAAATTATTTATTTTGAAGGTGGTAATGTGGAGCAGCGTATGAATGGTATCTGTGCCGGTGGTACCGGTTCCTTTATTGACCAGATGGCATCTTTGATCCAGACAGATGCATCCGGTCTGAATGAGTATGCCAAAAATTATGATGCCATCTATCCGATTGCTGCACGATGCGGTGTATTTGCAAAAACCGATATCCAGCCATTGATTAATGAAGGTGCTACCAGAGAGGACTTATCTGCTTCTATTTTCCAGGCAGTCGTAAACCAGACCATCAGTGGTCTTGCCTGTGGAAAACCAATCCGTGGTCACGTTGCTTTCTTAGGTGGACCACTGCACTTCCTTTCTGAATTAAAGGAAGCTTTCATCCGTACCTTAAAACTGGATGATGAACACATTATTGCACCGGAAAATTCCCATCTGTTTGCAGCCATTGGTTCTGCATTAAATTATAAAGAAGATGTCACTTACGATTTATCCGATATTTTAGACAAATTGTCTTCTGATATTAAAATGGAATTTGAAGTAGCCCGTATGGAGCCTCTTTTTGCAACCCAGGCTGACTATGACGCCTTTACTGCCCGTCATAACGGACACAATGTAAAGACAGCGGACCTTTCTACTTACAAAGGAAACTGCTATCTTGGAATTGATGCCGGTTCCACCACAACCAAAATTGCACTGGCAGGAGAAGACGGTTCTCTTCTCTATTCTTTCTATAGCAGCAACAACGGAAGTCCTCTGGCTACTGCAATCAAATCCATCAAGGAAATCTATTCCTTATTACCGGCGGATGCACATATTGTACACTCCTGCTCCACCGGTTATGGAGAGGCTTTATTAAAAGCTGCCCTTATGTTGGATGACGGTGAGGTAGAAACCGTTGCCCACTACTATGCAGCGGCATTCTTTGACCCGGATGTAGACTGTATCTTAGACATCGGTGGTCAGGATATGAAATGCATCAAGATTAAGAACCAGACCGTTGACAGTGTTCAGTTAAATGAAGCCTGCTCTTCCGGATGCGGTTCCTTTATCGAGACTTTTGCGAAATCATTAAATTACAGTGTGCAGGATTTTGCCAAAGAAGCTTTATTTGCTGAAAACCCGATTGACCTTGGAACCCGTTGTACCGTATTTATGAATTCCAAGGTAAAACAAGCTCAGAAGGAAGGTGCAAGCGTTGCTGATATTTCCGCCGGTCTTGCTTATTCCGTTATCAAGAATGCTCTTTTCAAGGTTATCAAGCTTTCCGATGCAAAGGATTTAGGTGAGCATATCGTAGTTCAGGGTGGAACCTTCTACAATGATGCGGTACTCCGGAGCTTTGAAAAAATTTCCGGCTGTGAAGCGGTAAGACCTGATATTGCAGGAATCATGGGTGCTTTTGGTGCTGCTTTAATTGCAAGGGAGCGTCATGAGGAAGGTTACCAGACTTCCATGCTTTCCATTGATGAAATCAATGCACTGACCTTTGATACCAAGCTGACCCGCTGTCAGGGATGTACCAACCACTGTCTTTTAACCATCAACCGTTTCTCCGGCAACCGTTCCTACATTACCGGTAACCGTTGTGAACGTGGACTTGGCAAAGAAAAGAATAAAGAAAATATTCCAAACCTTTTTGAATATAAGAATGAACGGCTTTTTGCTTATCCTCCACTGAAGAAAGAAGAAGCCACCCGCGGAACCGTAGGACTTCCGAGAGTATTAAATATGTATGAGAATTACCCATTCTGGGCAACCTTCTTTGCAGCTTTAAAATTTGAAGTAGTACTCTCTCCACAGTCAACCAGAAAGATTTACGAGCTGGGTATTGATTCCATTCCAAGCGAGTCCGAATGTTATCCGGCCAAGCTTGCCCACGGTCATGTATCCTGGCTGATTCAGCATCAGGTAGATTTCATTTTCTACCCATGTATTCCTTATGAAAGAAATGAATTCCCGGATTCTAACAATCACTACAACTGCCCGATTGTTACATCCTATGCCGAAAATATCAAGAATAATGTAGATGAAATTACTTCAGGTCAGGTTCGTTTCTTAAATCCGTTTATGGCATTTACCAACCTTGACGTTCTGACCGAGCAGTTAGTACATACCTTTACCGAAGAGTTCTCCATTCCGGCAGAAGAAATCAAAGCTGCCGCGAGAACTGCATGGCAGGAGCTTTCCAATGCCAGAGAGGATATCAAACGCAAGGGCGAAGAAACTTTAGCATATTTAAAAGAGACTGGGAAACGTGGTATTGTACTTGCCGGCCGTCCATATCATGTAGATCCGGAAATCAACCATGGTATTCCGGAACTGATTAATTCCTATGGTCTAGCTGTACTTACAGAGGATTCCGTAGCACATCTCCATGAAGTAGAGCGTCCGCTTATTGTTATGGACCAGTGGATGTACCACTCCAGACTGTATGCTGCAGCAAACTTTGTAAAGACACAGGATAATCTTGATTTAATCCAGTTGAATTCCTTCGGTTGTGGATTAGATGCCGTTACAACAGACTGCGTCAATGACATTTTAAGCAAATCCGGCAAGATTTATACCTGCCTGAAAATCGATGAGGTAAATAACTTAGGGGCTGCAAGAATCCGTATCCGTTCTCTTCTTGCTGCTATCCGTGTCAAAGAAAAACGTCATGAAAAACGTACCATCGTTCCTGCTAACTTTAACCGTGTGGTATTTACCGAAGAAATGCGTGACAGTTACACAATTCTCTGTCCGCAGATGTCACCGATTCATTTCGAACTCTTAGAGCCTGCTTTCCAGGCTGCCGGATATCATCTGGTTGTACTTGACAATGATAACCGTGACTCTGTAGATGTAGGATTAAAATATGTAAATAACGACGCCTGCTACCCTTCCCTTATGGTTGTCGGTCAGATTATGAGTGCTGTTATGTCCGGAAAATATGACATGACAAAGACTGCAATTTTAATCTCCCAGACCGGTGGTGGATGTCGTGCCAGCAACTATATCGGTTTCATCCGCCGTGCCTTGGAAAAAGCCGGTTATAAAGACGTTCCGGTTATTTCCATCAACTTAAGCGGCTTAGAGAAGAACCCTGGCTTTAAATTTACACCACAGCTTATCCAGCACGGTCTTTATGCCTTAGAGTTTGGCGATATTTTCATGCGCTGTCTCTACCGCACCAGACCTTATGAGGAAGTACCTGGTTCTGCCAATGCACTTCATGAGAAATGGAAGGAACGTGTCATTGCATTTATTTCCAGGAAGGGCTTTGTCTCCCACCGGAAATACAAGAAGATGTGCCGTGAAATCATCCGTGACTTCGACCGTCTTCCGATGAAGGACATTAAGAAACCTAAGGTTGGTGTCGTTGGTGAGATTCTGGTTAAATTCCTTCCAGCCGCAAATAATTATCTGGTAGACTTACTGGAGTCCGAAGGTGCTGAGGCTGTTGTTCCTGACCTTACTGACTTCCTGCTCTACTGCTTCTATAACCAGAACTTTAAAGCAGAACACCTTGGCATGAGCAGGAAATCCGCAAAAGTCTCAAACCTCGGTATCAAATTTTTCGAATGGCTCCGTTCCGCTGCCCGTGACGAATTTGAAAAGAGTGAACACTTTGATCCTCCTGCCCATATTGAAACTCTGGCAAAATATGCTTCTGAGATTGTATCCCAGGGTAATCAGACCGGTGAAGGCTGGTTCTTAACCGGTGAAATGCTAGAGCTGATTCATACCGGAACCAATAATATCGTATGTACACAGCCATTTGCCTGTCTGCCGAACCATGTGGTCGGTAAAGGTGTTATCAAGAAGCTGCGTCACCAGTACCCTCTTTCTAACATCGTGGCTATCGACTATGACCCGGGTGCCAGTGAGGTTAACCAGTTGAACCGTATCAAACTGATGCTCTCTACTGCCAACAAGAACCTTGCAAAGGATTGATTCTTTTATGCAAACAATGACGATTATTGTACCCTGCTATAACGAAGAAGAAGCACTTCCGTATTTTTACGAAGAGATCTCAAAAATCAGACAACAGCTTACAGAGATTTCTCTTAAGCTGCTGTTTGTCAATGATGGCTCAACGGACAATACTCTTACCATCCTAAAAAAGCTTGCTTCTTCCGATAACAGTGTATATTATATTTCCTTTTCCCGTAATTTTGGAAAAGAAGCGGCTATTTATGCCGGTCTGAAAAATTCAACCAGTGATTATACTGCCATTATGGATGCAGATTTACAGGATCCCCCTTCCCTGCTTCCTTCGATGCTTCATGCCGTCCGGGAAGAAGGCTATGATTCGGTTGCCACACGACGGGTAAACCGCAAAGGGGAGCCGCTCGTCCGCTCCTTCTTTGCCCGAATGTTCTATAAGCTTATCCGCAAAATGTCCGATACAGATATCGTAGATGGTGCCAGAGATTTCCGGTTGATGAACCGTCCTTTTGTTGATGCGTTGTTAGAATTAAATGAATACAACCGCTTTTCCAAAGGGTTATTTGGCTGGGTCGGTTTCCGTACCAAATGGATTGAATTTGAAAATACAGAGCGGATTGCCGGAGAAACCAAATGGTCTTTCTTCCAGCTGGTCCGCTACTCCTTAGACGGAATGATATCCTTCTCTACAGCTCCGTTGAAGCTTGCATCCTTTACCGGAATGTTTATGTGTATCATTTCCTTCCTTGCCATTATCTTTATTATTGTAAGGCAGCTTTTATTCGGTGGCTCTGCTTTCGGCTGGCCGTCCATGGCATGTATCGTTATCTTTATCGGAGGTATCCAGCTTCTGTGCATCGGAATCTTAGGTTCCTACCTTTCCCGCACTTATATGGAGGTCAAAAAACGGCCTATTTATATCTGTCAGGAAAGCAATTTAAGCCAGATAAAGCTGTTAAATCTGAATGAAAAAATGATTAAAAAGAAAGTTTATAAACTTTTAAGAAATCCGCAACGTCCAATAAATACTGGTGTTGCGGATTTT
>NZ_QTVB01000076.1:0-5939 GCF_003435965.1 Roseburia sp. AF42-8 | reverse complement strand
AAATTATTGAAAATGATGCTGAACTTGAAAAATTATGTACTGATTCAGTAGAATTAATAAATTACGCAAGAAATATTGTAGTAAAACATGTAAATATTGTACAGATAATGACTTACTATTCATTAGGTAGATGGATTGTGGAAACGCAACAAATGGGAGAAAAGCGAGCAAAGTATGGAAGTAAGGTTATAAAAACATTATCAGAAAATCTTCAGAAAGAGTTTGGTAAAGGATTTTCAGAAGATACATTAAAAAATGCCAGAAAATTTTATTTGACTTATAAAGAGCGAATAAGCGAAACAGTGTTTAGCCTTTTTGCAATCGAAAAAAGTGAAACAGTGTTTAGCTTTTTTGAAAAAGAGCCACCATTTATTGTTTCGTGGTCGCATTATTTGCAGTTAATGCGTATAGAAAATGAAGCTGAACGTAGCTTTTATGAAATTGAAACGGCAAAAACAGGATGGGGAGTTCGTACTCTACAGAGGCAATATAATTCTAGTTTATATGAACGTTTAGCGTTGAGTAGAGATAAAGAAGGTGTTTTGCGTCTTGCATCAGAGGGGAACGTTATTACAAAACCTGAAGATATTATAAAGCAACCCACGGTTCTGGAATTTTTGGGTATGGAAGAAAAAGCAAAATATTCTGAAACAGACTTGGAAACAGCCTTAATCAATAAATTACAAAAATTTTTGTTGGAATTAGGAAAGGGGTATCTTTTCGAGGCAAGACAGAAACGATTTACATATGATGAAGATAATTTTTATGTGGATTTAGTTTTCTATAATCGATTGTTGCGTTGTTATGTATTGATAGACTTGAAAGTGGACAAACTGACACATCAGGATATTGGTCAGATGCAGATGTATGTTAATTATTATGATAGGTATGAAAAATTAGAAGATGAAAATCCCACAATAGGTATTCTTCTGTGCAAAGAAAAGAATGATGCTTTAGTTGAGATTACTTTGCCCAAAGATGCTAATATTTATGCATCAGAGTATAAATTATATCTGCCAGATAAGAAGTTACTTCAACAGAAACTGAAGGAATGGATTGAAGAGGAAGAAGAGTAAAAAATATAATAGTACACATAAAAGAAAGAGGTGTTTTTACAAATGTGGAAGGATAGCGAAACAGAAATTGACTATTTGGATTTTTCATACATTGTCGAAATTATGAAAGATACGATAAATGATGAAAAGTTGTTGCCTTCGTGTATTGGTTTGTATGGAGACTGGGGAAGCGGAAAATCAAGTCTGATGCATATGTGTAAGAAACAATTAGAAGAGCAAAAGGATGGAACTGTATGTTTGCTCTTTAATGGCTGGCTATATGAGAGCTATGATGATGCCAAAACTGCTATTTTAGCATCAATTTTAGATGGGATAAAAGAATGTCGTGAGTTGTCTGGTGCAGCAAAAATAACATTGAAAGCCTTGTATGATAGTATTGATAAATTTAAAGTTATAAAAGGTGGAATAAAATTTGGTATAGATATGGCGGTTACAGGCGGTCTCGGCGCAATAACCAATCTCGCAATAAAAGAAATTACAAAGAAAGCTAAAAAGGTTGCGGAAGATGTTGATGAAGAAACCATGCTTCAAGCAATAAAAGATAAATTGGACTATAAAGAAGTTCGTGAGGATATACGGGAGTTAGAGAAAAGTTTGCAGAATTAATAGAAGAAGCAGGCATTAAAAAACTAGTAATATTTGTTGATGAGTTGGATAGATGCAATCCAGCTACCATATTAGATACATTAGAAGCAATGAGACTCTTCTTGTTTAGTGGAAATGTGTCTTTTGTTATAGGAGCTGATGAGAGACACGTTACATATGCAATTAGATCAAAATTTGATGATATTGAAGGTATTAATATGGATATTGGAAAAGAGTATCAAGAAAAGCTTATCCAGTATCCTATAAGAATACCATGTATGAATAAGGATGAAACAGAATTTTATATAATGTGCTTGTTATCGGAAAATGAATTGAATGAAACAGAATTTGATGGTTTGTTGAAATTTTTGCAAGCAAAGAGAAAACAGAATCCATTAGAGTTTTCTATAACGATGGAAATTCTTAAGGAGTATGATGAGAGAATCGCTACAAAATTAAATGATAGCTTAGTCTTATCGAAGCAACTATCGGGAATATTGACTCAAGGATTGAATGGCAATCCCCGTCAATGTAAACGTTTTCTAAATACACTGGATATGCGACAAAAGATGGCGAACTATAAGAATGTTACGTTGAAGAGCAATGTCTTGGCGAAAATAATGGAGGTTGAGTATTTTCAAACATCTTTATTTAGAAAAATGGTCAACTTACTAGGTGACAATATGCTAAAAACAGAATTAGAAGGCTTTGAAACAGACCAGGAAGACAAAATCAATGCATTGGATCCATGGAAAAACGAATTATGGGTTAAAAAATGGATGAAGCGAAGCCAATGTTGTCAGAGGAAAAGTTAGAGAACTATTTTTACTTTATGCGAGCGTCTGCTAAAGATAATATATTTACAAGTGTTGAGAAAATGAGTGAAGAGGCAAAGAAAATATTCGAAGGAATCTCAAAACATTCGGACTTAGCATTTAATCAAGCTAAAATGGCTGTTGATAAAATTTCTGTCTTCGATCAACATCAAATTTTAGATGGTTTATATCAAGATGTGATTAGTGATGATAGTTATGAAAAGGAAAAAGTAAGATTTTTCTTGCTATGGGGTGCATTAAACGAGCAGTTGCAAGAGAATACAATTAAGTATTGTACAGATTTATCAGCACAGAAAATTTCTGTATCGCAGATTCCGTATTTCGAAGGTTTTTATGCTCAATGTAAAAATAAGGGAGCAATGAAGACTATACTTGAGCGATGGAAAAGCGAAAATACAACACTTAAAACAGCGATAGAGGATTTTCTATAGAAAGTACAGAGAGGTAATAAATTATGGGTACATCAAGCAGTCATTCAGGAAATAAAGATAATAAAGGACTTTTGCCGAGCGATTACAACGGGCAGCAATCTAAACCGGAGGTTAGTTGGCAGGCAACAAAAACGGGGTTTTCTAAATATATAAATGGTCACGGAGGCGGCGTGGCTAAAACTGCAAGAAATTATGTAAAAGCAGCAGGCGGTACTGCGGGTTTGATTAAAAGTTCCAAATCAGGAATTAGAGGTGCTGTAAATATTGGAAGGTTATTCTCGGATATTCAGCAACAAGGTTATCAGAAAACCTTTGATGATTTAGGAATAGAATATCAAGGCAAGAGTGCAAAAGAGATTTGCTCTGGCTTGGTAAATTATATTTCAGCTTCAGCGGATTCAAAGGAAGATTCGGTGGCAAGGATTGCAGCTGTAAATGCAATGTCGAAAATGTATGAGTATATGGAGAACAATAATCTGGAGCTACAGTCATTAGACAAAGTTGATAATGTTCTAATGGAACAGGTTCTTAGTACATATGTTGAATGTTATATTTGGGGAAGAATTTTAAATGATTTACAATATTGTCTAGAAAAATATTCTGATGATATTGACAGAACTATGAAAGTTGAGCAAGAAATGAAGGATTATGTTTCCAGTAAAGTTAGGACAACCTTTCAAATAAAAGAAATTAGAGACAAAATATTTGGGCACCACTCGATAGAAGATGGAATAGAAGCACTATATGAAAAATGCTATTCTGTATTGGAGGAGATGTAGTATGAAAATAGTTTGTAAACTTTCGGAAGATGGATTTGAAGTGGAAGAAAGCAAAATTATAAACTTAAATTGTAAAAAGGCATTCAAATATACATTTTGGAAACAAAATAATACTTATGCCGAATTCTACAAAGATGAAGCAATTGACATGTTATATTTATCGTTAGCTGTGTTTGCAGCAGACAGACTAATTCTTCGCGAAACAGGAGAAGATGCGTGGAGTAGGAAAATTGAGTTATATATGCCAGTTTTATGTGTTGATAAATGGAATGTTTGTCAATCATTAGTAGAAGAAATGTTGAATTTTCTTACAGGAGACAGGTGGAAAATTTGTTTTAGGGAAAGGAAATTGACGGAGATAGAAAAGAAAGCGAAGGAAAAGTGGGAAAAAGTAACTGAGAAGAATGTGAATATATCAAAAATCTGTATGTTTTCTGGTGGCTTGGATTCTTGTATAGGTGCATTGAATTTACTCTGTGATAAAGAGGATGCTTCTGATACGGTTTTTGTGAGCCATTATGGTGGAGGAAAAGGAACTGTAGAATATCAAGGAATGTTAAAAGATGCATTCATTAACCGGTTCAATGTAGATGAAAGCAATTTTGTTCAAAATTATGCAGCTATTGTTACAAAAAAGGGAGACAAAAAAGAAGATACTACACGTTCTCGTTCCTTTATGTTTTTTTCTCATGCCATTGCATATGCAAGTGCTATGGGCAAAGAGATAGAGCTAATAATACCAGAAAATGGATTGATCTCGTTAAATATTCCGTTGGCATATACAAGAACTGGAACAAGTAGTACAAGAACAACACATCCACATTATATGAAAATGCTACAGGAATTGATTGCAGAATTAGGTCTTCAAGTTAAAATCAAGAATCCATTTCAGTTTAAGACAAAAGGTGAGATGATTTTAGAATGTAAAGATAGAGATTTTTTACAAGAGATATTAGATAAAACTATGTCGTGTTCACATCCGGATGTTGGAAGGCATCAAGGCATGAAAACAACCATGCATTGCGGATATTGCTTACCATGTACTATAAGAAGAGCCG
Source organism: Roseburia sp. AF42-8 (assembly GCF_003435965.1). Taxonomy (NCBI): domain Bacteria; kingdom Bacillati; phylum Bacillota; class Clostridia; order Lachnospirales; family Lachnospiraceae; genus Roseburia; species Roseburia sp. AF42-8. The sequence goes on along the minus strand of NZ_QTVB01000076.1, from coordinate 1,174 downwards.
CTATTCTAAAGGGGAAATTACACGATACAAGCACATACTTTGATAGCAGATACAAGAAGCTTCCTGTCGCAAGACAAGCATATAGAACATATAAATGTGCATTTAATAATTTTGATGAGAATAATGCATTTTTGAGAATTCAAGAGTCAGGCCCCATTGGAGAAAACATAGAACAATTTGCAGATTTATATGTGCGTGGAATGAAAGAAATGAGAGAGTGTTTGGAGAAAATAAATGTTTGATTTTTACATGGATGCTCATATGCACTTTGATTTATATGATAATAGAAATGAAGTATTAAGATATGTTCAGCAAAAAGAGTCTTATACCATAGCAGTAACTAATTTGCCACAGCTCTTTGAAAAGTATAAGCATCAATATATGGGAAATAAGTATTTTCAATTAGCTTTAGGCTTTCATCCGGAATTGGTGTATCAATATAGCAATCAGCAGATGCTTTTTAAGGAACTGATAAATGAAACTAGATTTATTGGTGAAATCGGTTTGGATTATACAAAAAAGTCAAAAGAAGATGTAATGTGTCAAACGGAAATATTTGAAAAAATAATAAAGTGGTGTTCTGGGAAAAATAAAATATTAAGTGTTCACAGTCGGTCTGCTTCAAAGAAAGTAGTTGATATACTTAATGGTTTTGATGGAACTGTCATTTTGCACTGGTATTCTGGTGGAATAACTGATTTAAGGAGGGCAATAGAGCAAGGTTGCTATTTTTCTATTAATCATCAAATGTTGCAGAGTGTAAATGGAAGAAATATTGTTGGAAATATTCCGGTAGATAGAATTTTACTTGAAAGTGATGCTCCTTTTACAAAAGGGTTGAGTGAAAAATATACAATTGATTTTAATGATATGATATATAAGTATATAGGTGAGTTGTATCATCAGGAACTTGATGTAGTAAAGAAAAGGATAAAGGCAAATTTTGTGGAAGTGTTAAAAAAGTAGTGGAATTGCATCTGGAGGTACAAATGGAACGAATATCATATTGGTTGCAAATAATCGTAGATTGTATGTTAAATAATAATTTGAGTATTGATAAAGCAACATTTTTTTACAGTGATAATTGGTCAAATTACAATATATGGAATATTATTGACGTTTTATCAGTTTGTAGCATCATATCAAGGTGGTGAAAAAGCTGCAACTCGCTATT
>NZ_QTVB01000075.1:0-6054 GCF_003435965.1 Roseburia sp. AF42-8 | reverse complement strand
AAGTATAAAGTTTTTGACACAAATATGAAAAAAACGTTGCGAAAAAATTCATTTCATACTAAAATAGTAGTGTTGATGTATATATAATACTCAAATTAATATGTAAAGGAGATATAATATGAGCTACGTTGATGAAGTATTAGAAAGAGTAAAAGCAAAAAACGCTTCTGAGCCAGAATTCCTTCAGGCAGTAGAAGAAGTACTGGAGTCTTTAAGACCGGTAATCGAAGCAAATGAGGAGAAATATCGTAAAGAAGCATTACTTGAGAGAATAACCGAGCCGGATAGACAGCTTAAATTCCGTGTACCTTGGGTAGATGACAAGGGACAGGTTCAGGTTAATACAGGTTACAGAGTACAGTTCAACAATTCTATTGGACCGTACAAGGGAGGTCTTCGTCTCCATCCTTCCGTAAATATCGGAATCATCAAATTCTTAGGATTTGAGCAGGTATTTAAAAACTCTTTAACAGGACTTCCAATCGGCGGTGGTAAAGGTGGTTCTGACTTTGACCCTAAGGGAAAATCAGACCGTGAAGTAATGGCATTCTGCCAGAGCTTTATGACCGAGCTTTGCAAATATATTGGCGCTGACGTTGACGTTCCGGCAGGAGATATCGGAACAGGCGCAAGAGAAATCGGATACATGTTTGGACAGTATAAGAGAATCCGTGGAATGTACGAAGGTGTTCTGACAGGTAAGGGACTTACCTATGGTGGATCTTTAGCTCGTACAGAAGCTACCGGATATGGTCTTTTATACATTACAGAAGAATTAATGAAATGTCATGGTGAATCTATGGAAGGTAAGACAGTTGTTGTATCTGGTGCTGGTAACGTTGCAATCTACGCTATCCAGAAAGCGCAGCAGATGGGTGCAAAAGTTGTTACCTGTTCTGATTCTACCGGATGGATTTATGATCCGGAAGGAATCGATGTTGCATTATTAAAAGAAGTAAAAGAAGTAAAACGTGCTCGTCTTACTGAGTATGCTGCTGCAAGAAAGAGTGCAGAATATCATGAAGGCCGTGGCGTATGGCAGATTAAATGTGATATCGCTCTTCCATGTGCTACACAGAACGAGCTCCTTATCGATGATGCAAAACAGTTAGTAGCAAACGGATGTAAAGCAGTTTGTGAAGGTGCTAACATGCCTACAACCTTAGATGCAACCAAATACTTACAGGATAACGGAGTATGGTTCATCTGTGGTAAAGCTTCTAACGCAGGTGGAGTTGCAACTTCTGCATTAGAGATGAGCCAGAACTCAGAGCGTTTAAGCTGGACATTCGAAGAAGTAGATGCTAAGTTAAAACAGATTATGGTAAATATCTATCATAATATTGATGATGCTGCAAAACGTTACAACATGGAAGGTAACTATGTAGCAGGAGCTAACATCGCAGGCTTCGAAAAAGTAGCTGAGGCTATGCTTGCCCAGGGCGTCTGCTAGGCATTGAACACTTAGAGAACGCGAGCCATAGGCGAAGCGTGAACTTAGTGTGAAAGCCCATCCCGAGACTTGATGAAAACGAGTCGCAGACGAAGTTTGAATCTTAGCCGAGTGGATGTCATTGAACACTTAGAGAATGCAGATGTCATTGAACACATAGAAAACATCCCCGAAACGTTATGTTTCGGGGACTTTTTAATTTACACGAGAAATTCGCAAAGCATTTCCAGTGGAATTTCTTCCCTGCTTGGAGTATAATAGAACGAACAACGGGAAGGAAAGAGACCGGAGGCAATTTAGATGCAGAAAAAAGAAAGAAATGAAGAATTAGAATATATAGATGACTTTGAGAATATCGAAGAACCGGAAGAGTCAGAGGACAACCGGGAAGAATTAGAAGAACCAGAAGAGGAATATTCAGAAGGCGGCAGACGCAGGAAGAAAGGAAGAAAATCTGATACAAAGAATGCGGCGTCTACAGCAGGGGAATTCCTAAGCTGGGTAATTACGATTGTAGCAGCGGTGCTGATTGCTATGTTTTTAAATCGTTTTGTGTTAATTAATGCAGAGATTCCATCCGGTTCCATGGAAAATACAATCATGACCGGAGATAAGCTGATTGGATTCCGATGGTCATATCTGTTTTCTGGACCGGAGCGGGGAGACATCATTATCTTTAAGTTTCCGGATGATGAGAGCCAGAACTATGTAAAACGTGTCATTGGCTGTCCGGGAGATACGGTAAAGATAGAAGATGGCAAAGTATATGTCAACGGAGAACTCTTAGAGGAGGATTATCTCAAAGAGACATGGACGGTAGCTACAGGACCGTATACCTTTGAAGTGCCGGAGGACAGCTATTTTGTAATGGGAGATAACCGGAATAACTCCTATGATGGAAGATACTGGACCAATACCTATGTGAAGAAAGGTAAAATACTTGGAAAAGCGATTTTCCGGTATTGGCCACTGAAGAATTTTAAAATATTGAATTAGTGCGGAACAAATAAGGGAGCAAAAGGAGAAGATTTATGATAACATTATTAGCCCGGATATTTATCCGGGAAGATGACAAGCCGGAGAAGGTACGGCTTGCCTACGGTACGTTATGTGGTATTGTAGGTATTTTGCTAAATGTATTATTATTTACAGGAAAATTTATTGCGGGAACCATCAGTAAATCCATTGCAATTACAGCGGACGCATTTAATAACCTGTCGGATGCCGGCTCATCCATTGTAACATTGCTGGGCTTTAAACTGGGAGCAGCAAAGCCGGATCCGGAGCATCCATTTGGACATGGAAGAATGGAATACGTTTCCGGGCTTGTGGTTGCTGCAGTTATTTTAATTATGGCAGTGGAACTGATACAGGATTCCATCAGAAAGATTCTTCATCCGGAAGCAACGGAATGCTCTGCGTTAATTATCGTGATTCTGCTGATATCGATTGCTGTAAAGCTGTATATGACCTTCTACAACAGGAGAGTCGCAAAGAAGATTAATTCAGCGGCTATGCGGGCAACTGCCATGGACAGCTTAAGCGACAGCATTACCACATCTGTGGTTTTAATCACCACATTGATTGCAGAATTTACATCAGTCAATATTGACGGCTACTGTGGTGTGGCGGTAGGACTGTTTATCTTATATGGTGGAATTAATGCAGCGAAGGAGACTTTAAATCCACTGCTGGGACAGCCACCGGAGGAAGAATTCGTAAAAGAGATAGAACATCTGGTGTTGGAAGAAAAAATGATTATCGGTATTCATGATTTAGTCGTACATGATTATGGACCGGGACGTCTGATGGTATCACTACATGCGGAAGTGCCGGCAGAAATGAATATCCTTGTAATACATGATATGATAGACAATGTAGAAATGAAATTGAAAAGGGAACTGAATTGTGAGGCTGTCATACATATGGATCCGGTGATTACCGGAAGCAAGGAACTGACCGGGATAAAAGAAACGGTTACAGGTATTTTGAAGGATATTGATGAGGTCATTACCATGCATGATTTTCGTATGGTTCAGGGACCGACCCATACCAATCTTATCTTTGATGTAGTGATTCCATTTGGCTACCGTTCCAGTGATGAAGCAGTGTTAAAAGAACTGGAACATCAGGTAAAGGAAAAGCTGGGCGAACAGTATCATATCGTGGTCAACGTAGACAAAAATTATGTGAAATAAAAGAAATAACAAAGCCCCGATGGGAGAAATCTGATAGAAGAATTCATCCCATCGGGGCTTTCTGTGTATTATTTTAATTCTGTGTCAGTGGAGTATTGACTGCATGCTCTACAGACTGGTCAGTTGCTGTACCGGCACCACTTAAAGACTGTTCAGAGGACTGCTCTGTGGATTTCTCAGTGGACTGGGTAGAACCTTCTGTATCAGTAGAAGGCTGCTCTGTTTCGGTAGCAGGCTCTTCCGTATGTTCTACATCCGGATCCTCATAGAGGAACTCGTTGGAGCTTCGGAAGATGGTGCTGCTGGAACCTACAATGTTAGCAACAATCGTATCGCCGTCTTCAATGTCGTCAAGATTAATCTTTAACATGGTGCTTCCTAAGAAGGAAGTGGATACCTTCTCTCCGTTGACATAAATTTTCGTCCAAGGAGTAAATCCGGAGCCGTAAATACATAACTTATTGTCATCGGATTTCCATACACTGTTAATCGTTACATCATCAATACCCATAACCAGATCACTTGCTGGATATTTATCTGTTCCGTTGTAAGCATAACGTTTTCCGTAAAGAAGGTCATATTGTAAATTCTCTAAGTTCTCGTCGTAAGAAGCAGAACCCTTCTGGCTCTGGATGTAAGAGAACATGGTTCCTTTGTGGATGTCAAGCTGGTTGGTGATGTTTGCTAATAATTCATAAGCAGCACAGTCAGCATCCTGTTTTGGTAAATTAAAGTTGTTCCAGGTAACATATTTGGTTTTGAAAATGTCACCGGATACCATATCATCATCGGTCAGTCCCATGGTAGGAAGGTGGTCGCCGAAGAATACCACGATGGTCTTTTCATCCCGTTTGGAAAGCTCTTCGGTTAAGTTGCCGATGAATTTATCTACTTCGTGAATCATGTTAATGTAATATTCCCACCGATTGTTAGAAGCCTCATCTGCAGCACCGCTTACTGCAATTTCCGGATTTTCAAGAATCTTTTCAGTAGGATAATCACCATGTCCCTGTACGGTAATGGTATATACCAGATCTGACTGGTCAGGGGTAGAATCCATAGCCTTTAAGGTTTCACTGATTAAGATGTTATCGGTTGGCCAGGAACCAAGTGGTGTGTACTCCTGAATGTTCATACACTCTTTACTGGTGAAGCTGTCAAATCCCATCAGGGAGAAGGCATTGGCACGGCTGTAGAAGTTACCACCGTTGTTATGTACAACATGTGTACCATAGCCGAGACTTCCAAGGTCGGAAGCAATACTTTCGCAACTGTCGATTTCTTTTAAAGTAGTCTTATATGGGTATTCGCCGGTACCAAAATACTGCATGCTCATACCGGTTAATACTTCAAATTCAGTATTGGCTGTTCCGGCACCTACAACAGGAACTTTTAAGTAACCGGAAGAATAGTTGTTTAATAAGTTGTGAAAATTTGGAACCGGATCTTCTGAAGTATGTAAGAACTTAACATCAGAGGGATCTACAAAGGATTCCAGTAAAACAACAATAATATTTGGCGCATCTTCGGCAGCTTCGGTAGTTTCTTCCGGAACGGAAGCCCCTATTTTGGCAATACGCTCTTCGGAATAACTGTCCGGTTTACTCATACCACGGTCAACAACGCTGGATGAGAAGCCGTAGACAAAACCATAATTTTCATAGCCCTGTGCAATATTGGCAAAATAGGAAGCAACAATATTATTGGACTGGGCTGCCTTGGTAGTTACCGGTAACATCAGGAAGATAACAGCAACCATAAGCGGACTTACAATCCAGTTGATTTTGCCCTGATATTTTGGTCCTTTGATAAAAAGCCAGATACAGAAAAGCAGGAAAAGACCGACTACGATAATAACGGCGAGTGCTTCACCAAAGGTAAAGTATTTGGTGTTCTGCATGGCAAATAAGTCAGACAGACATTTCAAATCTGTAAAACCAAATGGAGTTACACGTTTGGAAAGAATAACACCATTGATGGTTCCAAGGAAAAGCCAGAAGCCGCTGATTAAGAGACGGGCAAGTGTTCTTCTTCGAATCAGATAGACCAGGGATAAACTTGCAAAAATAATAAATGAGTTATAAAGGTAAGCAATGGTGTGTCCTGCAATAAAGGAAAATGCAGAAAGCACATTTCGTCTGGAAATACATTCAATCACCAGAACGAGGAAACAGGACAGTAACAGATGGAATACCAAAGAGTATTTATTCATAATCACAACTGCACGGTCAAGGTGTGGATGTGTTTTCTTCTCCCGGTTCTTAAAAGTATTTATTTTGTTTTTTAGTTTAAAAAATAAGTTCTTGCACTTACTTAAAAAAGAATGTTTTTCTCTCATAATAATGGTTCTCCTCCCAGTAGATTACACACTTTTTACATATAATTTACTTTTGACTGAATAAG